>JBIOUP010000138.1:0-5293 GCA_044867305.1 Dermatophilaceae bacterium | reverse complement strand
AGTCCGCGCGGGATGCCATCTGGCTGAGCCTCAAGACGTCCGCGTCCGCAACAGCCGTGTGCGTGGTGGTGGGAGTGCCGATGGCACTCGTCCTGGCCAGGACGTCGTTCGCCGGCCAACGCCTGATCCGGTCGTTCCTACTGCTGCCGCTGGTACTGCCACCCGTGGTCGGGGGCCTCGCCCTGCTCTACACGTTCGGCCGACACGGCCTGCTCGGCCGTTCGTTCGAGGCGCTCGGCATCCAGGTCGCCTTCACGACGACGGCTGTGGTGCTCGCACAGACGTTCGTCGCCCTGCCGTTTCTCGTGCTGAGCCTCGAGGGCACCTTGCGCTCAGTCGGCCAGCGCTACGAGCTCGTCGCCGCCACGTTGGGGGCGCGGCCGACAACCGTGCTGCGCCGGGTGACCCTGCCGTTGGTGCTGCCCGGGCTCGTGTCCGGCGCGATCCTTGCGTTCGCCCGCGCGCTCGGCGAGTTCGGTGCGACCTTGACCTTCGCCGGAAGCCTACAAGGAGTCACCCGCACCCTCCCGCTGGAGATCTACCTGCAACGCGAGAGCGACACCACGATTGCCGTCGCGCTTTCGCTCCTCCTCGTCGCCGTCGCGATGCTCGTGGTCGGGCTCACGCAGGGCCCGCGGGCCCACCCGTGACGCTGACCGTCCAGGCCCGCCTGGAGGACCGTGACTTCGACATCGAGCTGCACCTCGGTGACGCCGAACGCGTTGCGGTGGTCGGGCCGAACGGCGCCGGCAAGTCGACACTGCTGGCGGTGCTGGCCGGAGTGGTGCGGCCGGACCACGGCCGGGCCGAGCTCGACGGGAGGGCCCTCTTCCACCTCGACAGCGGGTCCCGCCGATGGGTCCCCCCGCATGACCGGGGCATCTCGCTGCTGGCCCAGGACCCGCTCCTGTTCCCCAACCTCACCGTCCAGCAGAACGTGGCCTTCGGGCCTCGCGCGGCCGGCCGCAACCGCCGGGATGCCCACTGGACGGCCGACCACTGGCTGCACGAGGTGGACGCCGCAGAGCTGGCCGACCGCAAGCCGCACCAGCTGTCGGGGGGCCAGGCCCAGCGCGTCGCCCTTGCTCGGGCCCTGGCCACCGAGCCGCGGCTGCTGCTGCTCGACGAACCGCTCGCCGCCCTCGACGTGGCGGCCGTGCCCTTGCTGCGCCGGGTGCTGCGGCGCGTGCTGGCCGAGCGCTCCACGATCCTCGTGACGCACGACGTGCTCGACGCCCTGCTGCTGTGCGACCGGGTCGTCGTGCTCGACCAGGGCCGCGTCGTCGAAGCCGGCCAGACCGAGCAGGTCATCCAGCATCCGCGAACGCGTTTCACCGCCGACCTGGCCGGCCTCAACCTGGTCCGCGGCATCGCCGAGCCGGACGCGGTGCGCCAGCCCGCCGGCATACGGATCCAGGGCGTCGTCCGCACTGCCACCTCACTCGGCGAGCCGGCCGTCGCGGTGTTCGGGCCGGCAGATGTCTCGATCTTCGCCGGGCCGCCGCACGGCAGCCCGCGCAACGTCTTCCCGGTCACCGTCACGGAGCTGGAACCCCGCGGCGGCCAGATCCGAGTGCGCGCCGCGACGTCCGACGGCACGACGCTGAGCGCCGACGTCACCATCCCCGTCATCGGCGAGCTGGACCTCTATGCGGGCAAGCCAGCGTTCTACGCCGTCAAGGCCGCTGCCGTCGCGATCTACCCCAGCTGACCAGGTAGCGTCTCAGGCATGGGACCGCAGCCGGCCGTCGTGGCCAAGACCGAGCGGCTGCTCAACCTCGTCATCGCCCTGCTTTCGACGCGTATGCCGTTGTCCAAGCAGCGCATCAAGGCTGCGGTGCCGCAGTACCAGCAGACCGCCTCCGATGAAGCGTTCGACCGCATGTTCGAGCGAGACAAGGACGAGCTGCGCGAGCTAGGCATCCCGCTGGTCACCGAACCGGTCGACGCGCGTTTCGACGACGAAGCCGGCTACCGCATCGACCACCGCGAGTACGACCTGCCCGCCATTGCCTTCGAGCCCGACGAGGTGGCCGCGCTGGCCCTGGCCGGGCGCACCTGGACCCAGGCAACCCTGGCCGGCCCAGCGGCAGCGGCGCTCGTCAAGCTCGCCTCGACCGGAGTGCCGCTAGATGACGCTTCCCTCGTCGGCATCGAACCGCGGGTGCGCACCACCGAGGCGGCCTTCGAGCCGCTGCGCAAGGCGGTGCTGGCCCGCCAGCCGGTCAGCTTCGAGTACCGCAAAGCCGAGGGCGAGCAGCGCACCCGCCGGGTCGAGCCATGGGGCCTGGCCATGTGGCACGGCCGGTGGTACCTCACCGGCCACGACCAGGACCGCAACGCTCAGCGGGTCTTTCGCCTCAGCCGGATCGTCGGCCGCGTGACCCCGACCGGCCGGGCCGGCTCCTACCACGTGCCCGCCGACCACGAGCCACACGTGTTCGTCGAGTCCTCGGAGCCCCCGCAGCTGCCCCGCCTCAGCGCCACCTTGCAGGTGCGTGACGGAGCGGGCAACACCCTGCGCAGACGGGCTGGCTCTCAGTCCGATGCCGGGCGGGGCTGGTCCCGGATCACCGTCGAGTATGCCGTCACCGACCGGCTGGCTGCCGAGGTCGCCGGCTTCGGCCCGGACGTCGTCGTCGATGCGCCTCAGGCGCTGCGCGACGCGGTCATCAGGCGCCTCGTCGCGGCACGCGACCGGCATACCAGCGAGCGGGTAGCGCTCTCGTGACCCGCAGGGTCCAGGAGTCCGCGACGACGCGGCTCTCCCGCTTGCTGACCATGGTGCCCTGGCTGCTCGCCCATCAAGGTGTGCCGGTCGACGAGGCGGCGGTCCAGTTCGGGATCACTCGCGAGCAGCTGGAAGCCGACCTGGCGCTGCTGTTCGTCTGCGGCACTCCCGGGCACCTTCCCGACGACCTCATCGAGGCGGAGTGGGAGGACGGGCGCGTGTTTATCAGCAACGCAGACGCCATCGCCCGGCCGCTGCGGCTCAACGTCGACGAGGCCCTGACCCTCATGGTCGGACTGCGAGCCTTGGCCGCCAACCCGGGCATCACCGAGCGCGATGCCGTGCTGGGCGCCCTGGCCAAGCTCGAGCAGGCGACCGGGGCGGTCGGGCAGGCCACCTCACGCGTGCAGGTCAGCCTGGACGACGAGGCCGCCCAGCAGGTGCTCGCCGACGCCAGGCGGGCGGTCCAGCAGCACCGGCGCGTGCGGCTGGAGTACCACGCGTTCGGCCGCGACGAGGTCAGCGTCCGAGACGTCGACCCGATGCGGGTGGTCAACCTCGACTCGCACTGGTACCTGGAGGGCTGGTGCCACCGGGCCCAGGACTCGCGCATCTTCCGCCTCGACCGGGTCGCGGCGCTCGACGTCCTGCCGGTCGACGGGACACCACCGGTCGCGGCCTCGCCGCGAGACCTGCGCGAGCAGGTGTTCGTCCCTTCGGCGCACGACCTGACCGTCGTCCTGGAGCTCGAACGCGACGTCGCCTGGTTCGTCGACTACTACCCGAACGAGGCCGTCGTCGACCTCGGGGCGGGCCGCACGAGGGTCACCCTGCGGGTCAGCGACCCGACCTGGGTGCGCCGGGCCGCCTGGCGGATGGGCGGATCCATCACCGTGGTGTCACCGCCGCAGCTCGCCGCATCGGTCCGCGAGGGGGCTCAGGCGGCGCTGCGGGCGTATGCCGGTGACGCCATTGACGTCACTGACGTCACTGACGTCACTGACGTCACTGACGAGGATGGCTGACCCATGCGCGTGGCCGCCTGGATGGCCATCTGGGTTGTCCTGGTCACGGTTTCGGGGTGGTACCTGTGGCGCTGTGCGCGGCGACTGTTTCAGAGCGCCGGACGCCTGGCGGACGAGGTCGCGCAGGCGGAGCGGCGCCTGGGTCGCGTCCAGCGTGAGGTGAGGGGCCGGCATACCGAGGAGCGGTCTGCGCAGCCGGCTGAGGCCGACCAGGCGGCGCAGCTCGCGATCTTCCTGGGAGTTACCCGGGCCGCGAAGGAACGCCGCTTGGTCCGCGAGGCGTTGTTGCAGCAAAGGCGGGCCCGACGTGATGCGAACCGCCCGGGTTGGGCACGCCGCGTAGACTCGGACTGACCTGACCGCGAAAGGCGTCTCATGAACCTGTTCCGCGAGCCGAGCCACTTTGTCGTCCTCATCCTGCTGCTCGTGCTGCTGTTCGGGTGGAAGAAGCTGCCTGACATGGCGCGCAGCGTGGGCCGCTCGATGCGGATCTTCAAGTCCGAGGTCTCGGAGATGAAGAACGACAGCACGCAGGCCAAGGCCGGCCCGGCCGCCTCCGACACTGTGCCCAGTGACGTGGTGCCACCGTCCGCGCCGCCCTCGGGGCAGCCGGGCGCGACGAGCTCCGCTGCGACGGCACCCTCGCCTCAGCCAACCCCTGCGCCTCAGTCAACCGCTGCGCCGCAGCCGAGCGCCGCGCCGCAGCCGGAGCGCCGCGACGACCCGGCGTTGTGAGCGCGTGACCCGTTCCGGCGCGCACTGACCTGCCACGACGATGCGCCTGCCCCGACTGCGCCGTCAGCGCGATCCGGAAGGGCGGATGTCCCTCGGCGACCACCTGCGCGAGCTGCGTCGGCGCACCGTCATCTGTGTCCTCGGTGTTCTCGCTGGTTCCGTTGTGGGCTGGCTGCGTTTCGACGAGCTGTATGCCGCGCTCATCCGCCCGGTCGCCGAGCTCGCGGCTGAGCGCACCGGGTCGACCGTCCTGGTGGTCTTCTCGACCCTGACCGACTCGTTCTCCATCCGGGTGGCGATCAGCCTGTTCGTCGGGCTGATCCTCGCCTCCCCGCTGTGGGTGTACGAGGCGTGGGCGTTCATCGTTCCGGGCCTGACCCGCAAGGAGAAGCGCACCGCGATCGCCTTCCTTGCCGCCGCGGTCCCGCTCTTCCTCGCCGGGTGCGCCATGGCCTACCTCGTGCTGCCGAGGGCCGTCCAGACACTGCTCGGGTTCACCCCGGAAAGCGGCTCGAACATCCTGCCCATCGCGGGCTACCTGAGCTTCATCCTCAAGTTCATCCTCGCCTTCGGCGTGGCCTTCCTGCTCCCGGTCTTCCTCGTCGGGCTCAACGCCGTCGGAGTGCTGCCCGCGCGAAGCATGCTCAAGGGATGGCGTATCTCGGTGTTCGTCATCTTCGTCTTCACCGCCGTCATGACCCCGACGCCCGATCCCTGGATGATGATCCTCATGGCCCTGCCGATGATCGGCCTCTTCTTCGGGGCCATCGGCATTGCGGCCTTGACCGATCGGCGGCGCGCC
>JBIOUP010000137.1:0-3853 GCA_044867305.1 Dermatophilaceae bacterium | reverse complement strand
CGGGTATGCCGGACCGCTCAAGATCCAGGCGGCCGGCCCGTGGACTCTGGCGGCGTCGCTGTGGTTGACCCGAGGGGAGCGTGCCGTTGTCGACGCGGGTGCCAGCCGCGACATCGTGGAGTCGTTGGCGGAGGGGGCGCGTCGGCTGGTCACCGACGTGCAGCGGTTGGTGCCAGGAGCGCACGTCGTCCTGCAGCTGGACGAGCCGTCCCTGCCTGCGGTTCTGCAAGGTCGCCTTCCGACCGCCTCCGGGCTCGGGCGGGTCGGTGCCGTCGACCCGCAGGTGGTGGGCAGCGGCCTTCGCAGCGTCCTCGCCGACTCGGGCGCCCGGCATACTGTCGTGCATTGCTGTGCCGCCTCGGTGCCCATCCCGCTGCTGCGGTCCTGCGGCGCTAGCGGGATCTCCGTCGACACCTCGCTGCTCACCCCGAGAGGGTGGGAGGGCTTGGCCGTCGCCGTTGAGGAGGGGCTGACGGGGTATGCCGGCTGCGTGCCGACCGCGCCTGAGCTGGACCAGTCGGCGACAACCCTCGCCGGCTCGTTCGCCGACTCGTGGCAGCGCCTCGGCATGCCCGGGCAGACGCTCCTCGACCTCGCTGTGACGCCGGCGTGCGGCCTTGCCGGGCTGAGCTTCCAGGAGGCGACCCAGCGGCAGCGCCTCGTCGTCGACGTCGCTCGCGAGCTGGGCGAACGGGCGCAGGACTGATCAGCCGCGGGCGGCTCAGGCCGGTAGCGCCGAACCCGCCTTGAACTCGGCGAACGAGACGTTCCAGTCCGTCCAGCCGTTGCCCTTCTCCAGCCCCTTCTTGGTGCCCGTGACGACGATGGGGTCACCCACCTTGGCCTCGTTGAACAGCCACTTGGCGTTGGCGGTGCTCATCCCGATGCAGCCGTGGCTCACGTTGGCGCGGCCCTGGCTGCCGACCGACCACGGCGCGGCATGCACGAACTCGCCCGACCAGGTCTCCCGCATGGCGTAGTGCACGTCGGGAATGTTGTAGTAGTTCGAGCTGCCGGGCTCGATGCCCAGCGTGGCCGCGTCCATCCTGACGGTGGGCAGCTTGGCCATGACGACCTTGGTGCCGCTGCGGCTCTCCCACCCAGCCTTGCCGCCGGTGATGGGGATCGTCCTGGTGACCGCGCCGTTCTGCTCGACCGTCATCTTGTGCGCCGCAAGGTCGGCTTTCATCACCAGGGGCGACCCAACCGTGAACCCACCCGCCACGGACATCTGCCCGTAGGTGCCGTTGCCTCCGGGCACGCTGTTCAGGTCGAGGTTGACCGACACCTTGGTGCCCGGCTGCCAGTAGCTCTCCGGGCGCCAGTGCGCTTCGGTGCTGCTGATCCACGACCAGGCCCCGCTCTGAGCCGGCACGGACGACACCGTCATCTTGCGTTGGAAGCTGGCCTTGTCCTGGACCGGCACGTCGAAGGTGACGACGACTGGCATGGCCACCCCGACCGTGGCGCCGTCAGCCGCCAGAGTCGGGTAGATCTGCTGCTTCTTCGACAAGTTGTTCGACGTGAAGGTGCGCTGGACGGTGGTGGGCTGGCCCTCGGTGTTCGTACCGGTCATGGCCAGCGTGTATGCCGTGCCCGGCTCGAGCAGGGACTGCGCGGTCCACGTGGAGCCGTCTGGCGCCAGCTCGCCTTCCACCGTGACGGGACCGGTCTTGGCGTCCTGGTAGGTGAGCGAGACCTGGGTGACGCTCCCCCCGCTGGCCGTCACCGCGACCCGCGTGTCGACCGGCACGGTGGCGCCCTCGGCGACGTTGCTGTCCAGCTGGACTGTCGCTGAGCCCTTGCCGGCCGCCGCCTGCGGGGCATCTCCGCCTGCCGCGCTCGCGGAGGTCGTGGGAGCGGAAGTGCTCGTGCATGCTGCCACAGCGGGCACCAAGATGACGGCCAAGGCGACGGCCGCGCCAGCGGCGCGGCGGTGGACAGCGTGATGCGATTGCCTTACGGACCGGGTCAAAAGCCTTCCCCTGTTCGCGACGTCGAGCCGCCGTAGCGGCAGGCCGGACAGATATCTCAGGCCAGAGTCTACCGCGTCGGGCAGTCCGCACCCGTCAGCGCCGCTGTGGGGGTGTCCGTGCGGTGCGGCAGGATATTCGGCGTGGCCAGCGCTGATGCATCCGAAGCGACCGTCCCAGATCGTCCGGATGCGGTGCCAAAAGACGTCCACGACGGCGACGGCATACCGCCCGGCGCGCGGCACGAGTGGACTGACCTCGCCGAGCAAGCCCGCGCCCACCAGTTCGCCTACCACGTGCGGGATGCGCCGACGATCAGCGACGGTGAGTACGACGCCCTGATGCGGCGGTTGCTGGCGCTCGAGGAGCGCTATCCGGGCCTGCGTGCGCCCGACAGCCCGACCCAACAGGTGGGTGCTGCGGCGTTCTCCACTGACTTCCAGGCTGTGGACCACCTGGAGCGCATGCTCAGCCTGGACAACGCCTTCTCCTCCGACGAGCTGGCGGCTTGGGCCGCCCGGGTGTCCCGTGACGCAGACGCGCCGTTCCACTACCTGACCGAGCTGAAGATCGACGGGCTGGCGATCAGCCTGGTCTACGAGGGCGGCCGGCTGGTGCGCGCGCTCACCCGCGGCGATGGGCGCACCGGCGAGGACGTCACCAACAACGTGCGGACCGTCTCCGGCATACCGGACCGGCTGCGCGGCACCGACCTTCCTGAGCTGGTCGAGATCCGCGGCGAGGTGTTCTTCCCGGTTGCCGCGTTTGCCGAGCTCAACGAGGCGCTCGTCGAGGCCGGCCGTGCGCCGTTTGCCAACCCGCGCAACGCGGCCGCGGGCTCCTTGCGCCAGAAGGACCCTCGCGTCACCGCCAGCCGCCCGCTTCGGATGCTCGTGCATGGCCTCGGCGCTCGTCGCGGGTTCGACGTCACGCGGCAGAGCGAGGCGTATGCCGTGTTGCACGACTGGGGGCTGCCGACCTCGCCGCATGTGCGCGTCGTCGACGACCTGGCGGCGGTGGAGCAGGTCGTCGCGCACTACGGCGAGCACCGGCACTCGGTGGAGCACGAGATCGACGGTGTCGTCGTGAAGGTCGACGAGGTCGCCGTCCAGCGCCATCTGGGGTCGACCTCACGTGCGCCGCGCTGGGCGATCGCCTACAAGTACCCGCCCGAGGAGGTGAACACAACGCTGCTGGACATCCGCGTGAACGTCGGGCGTACCGGGCGGGTGACGCCGTACGGCGTCATGACGCCCGTTGTCGTCAGCGGGTCCACCGTCGAGAACGCCACGCTGCACAACGCCGACGAGGTACGCCGCAAGGGCGTGCTGATCGGAGACACCGTCGTGCTGCGCAAGGCCGGCGACGTCATCCCCGAGATCGTCGGCCCGGTCGTCGAGCTCCGCCAGGGCGGCGAGCGCGAATTCGTCATGCCCACCGAATGCCCCTCCTGCGGCACGGCGCTCGCACGCGAGCGTGAGGAGGACAAGGACATCCGCTGCCCGAACGCCCGGCACTGCCCTGCCCAGCTTCGCGAGCGGGTCTTCGCGCTGGCCTCGCGCGCAGCCCTGGACATCGAGGCGCTGGGGTGGGAGGCGGCGATCGCGCTCACCGACCCGGAGTTCGGCCGGCCCGTCGACGCGACGACCCCCCGGCAGACACCGGTGCTGACCAGCGAGGCGGACCTGTTCGACCTGACCCCCGAGCAGCTGCGCGAGGTCATGGTCTGGCGCCGGCGCCGGGTCAGGGGCGAGGCCGGCCCGCCCGCCCAGGAGCTGTACTTCTTCACCAAGCCGACCGCCAAGGCCGAGTCCAAGCCCCGGGTGACGACCTCGCTGCTTCTCGCCGAGCTCGAGAACGCCAAGACTCGCCCGCTGTGG
>JBIOUP010000136.1:0-4551 GCA_044867305.1 Dermatophilaceae bacterium | reverse complement strand
CTCATCGCAATATCACTGGTGCACTTGACGGGCACGCTGCTCATCGCCACCGACAACTGCCAGTCACGGTGTCAGGTCTTTTACTCCGAGAAGGTGTTCGGGAACCTCGACTATCACCCCTGAAGCCGCTGTGGCCGAGCGACCAGAAGGAAGTCGCGTTCGCGGGACATCTACATCGCGTTGTCGTTGGCGGCCGGATCGGCATTCCCGTGCGCCAGCACGATGGGAGGGTACGGTCCGTCGGTGCCGCACGCGTGGTGCAGTGGCTCCGCCGCCTCGTTGAACAGCGCCCATGCCTCATGCGTCAGGTCTGCGCGACGGTGGCGAGGAGTGTTGCGGGCACGAGGTGGTCCGGGCGGTCAGGGCGGCCAGGGCCGAGGTGATCTGGTGCTCGAAGAGCAACGCGCGGTGCGCGAAGGCTTCCGACCCGTACTGGCCGAACACCTCCAGGCTGACCGCCCCGATGAGCACCGACCACAGCAGCACGGCGCGGGCCAGCACCGCTGGATCGACGTCGAGCTCGAGCTGGGCGCCCGCGGTGATGAGGTCGGCCCGAAGTGCTTTGCGTAGGGGCACCGGACCCCGCCCGTTGACGATGTCTCCGACGGCCACGCCTTCGGCGACCAGGTCGAGCAGCAGGCGGATGACGCGCGTGCCCGGTTCGGTGGTTCGCTGCGGGGGCGCGGCGTAGCCGGGAACCGGGCTCCCGTAGAGCAGGGCGTAGCGGGCTGGCTCGCTGCGCGCCCAATCACGAACTGCATTGGCGGCGCAGAGGATCCGCTGCGACCAGGGCCTGCGGGCCGCAGCGGTGACCGCAGCCTCCACCGTGTCGGCCAGCTCGGTGTACGCGTCCACGACGAGCAGCGTCAGCAGCTCGTCGCGGCTTGACACGTAGCGGTACACGGCCGAGGACACCATGCCCAGCTCGCGGGTGACGGCTCGCAACGACAGGGCAGCCGCGCCGTACTCGGTCAGGTGAGCCCGCCCGATCTGCAGGATCTGGGCGGTCACCTCGTCTCGCCGCATCTGGCGCACACCGCTCCGCCGCCCGATCGTCGTCGGCCTGTCCACTTGCATATCATCGCACATTAGAGAGCACCGCTCTTGATTTGTTGCCGACCGGTGTGCGACTCTCATGTCGAGAGCACCGCTCTCTTTTCAACCTCGGGCGGCAACACCGCCCCATCAGGAGGCACCGTGACCAGCTCCCCGCTTACGTCTGACCGCTACATCGCTCCGGCCAGCCGGGTCGACATCCTCTTCGGCAAGGCCGTCGCCTGGCTCACGCGGCACGGCGTCAGCCTGTTCGGCTCACGGGTGCTGTCCGTGCCCGGCCGCACGTCCGGCAAGATCCAGCAGGTGCCGGTCAACCTGCTGCACCACGACGGCCAGCGCTACCTGGTGGCGGTCCGCGGCAACACCCAATGGGTGCGCAACGTCCGCGCCGCCGGCACTGCCGAGCTGCAGGTGGGACGTCGCACGGAGCAGGTCACGCTGAGCGAGCTGACCGTCGACGCGCGGGTGCCGGTCCTGCGCCGCTACCTGGCACGCTGGGGTTGGGAGGTCGGCCGGTTCGTCGAGGGCCTGAGCAAACGCTCAACGGATGCCGAGCTGCTCGCGGCGGCGCCCGGCATACCGGCCTTCGAGGTGCACGCTGGGTAGGCCCGAGCGCTACGCCGAGGATCTCACAGGATCGCCATGGCCGGTCCGCAGGTGCCTCATTGGCCTCAGCGGTCTTCTGCTGGTGACGGTAGGAAGCGCAATCAGAAGAGGCACTGGTGGTTACCGTGGTTCGTGGACAGTCCGGTTCGACGTCAGAGCGGGCATCGACAGAGCGCAGCCGGACGAGTCACCGGGGTCGACGCGCTGCGGTGGCGACCGCTGTGGCCGCGCTGCTGGGTGTCGCCTCGGCGTCGCCTGCTTTAGCGGCCCCGGCGGCCGCGACCGGCATACTCGTCGACAAGCACGGACCCTACGCGTATCAGGATGACGCCCAGCCATGGGGTGCCTCCAGCTACGGCACCGCAGCCGCCGTGTCCCAGCCCGCCACGGCGGCCCAGTCGGTAGGCGTGGTCGTCATCGACACGGTCCTGCCCTACCAGAACGCCAAGGCTGCCGGGACCGGCATGGTGCTGACCTCGTCAGGCCAGGTGCTGACCAACTACCACGTTGTGGCCGGTGCCGGAAGCATCACCGTGACCGTTCCACAGAGCGGCCATACCTACCAGGCCACCGTGGTCGGCAGCGACCCAACCGACGACGTTGCTCTCTTGCAGCTGACAGGCGCGTCCGGCCTTGCCACCGTGCGCATCGACGATGACGAGGCGGCGGTCGGCGATGCCGTGACCGCGGTCGGCAACGCCGAGGGAACCGGCACCCTGACCGCGGCAACCGGCACGATCTCCTCGCTCACGGCCTCGGTGACGGCGGCCGATGAAGGTGCTGCCTCATCCGAGACCCTCGCGTCCATGATCGAAACCACCGCTGATGTGGTCTCTGGGGATTCGGGCGGTCCGCTTGTCGACGCAGAAGGGGAGGTCGTGGGCATCGACACGGCGGCGTCGACAGGACGTCAGATCGACGGCTACGCCATTCCGATCGACCGCGCACTGGCGGTCGTGGCGCAGATCCGGTCCGGGACGGAGACCAGCACCGTGCAGATCGGCCCGTCGGCTTTCCTCGGCGTCGAGCTGGCCAACCGGGCGGCCTCGGCGCACTCCGGCTACGACGGCGATGGCGCGATGGCTAGCTCCGGCGCGCTCATCGGCGGCGTGGTCGCCGGCTCCTCCGCGGCGAACGCCGGGATCCAGTCCGGGGACGTCATCACGAGCGTCAACGGGCGGGCCGTCTCCTCCGCTGCGGACCTGTCCGCGGTGCTGGCCAGCCTCAACCCCGGCGACCAGGTGAAGATCGCCTGGACCAGCCAGACCGGCGGACAGCAGGTCGCAACCCTCACCTTGGGCGCGAGCCCGGTCGCCTGATGGGCGCCCGCCTGGCGAGGCTCTCGTCGGTAGCTGACGTCAACACGGTGGCGAGCTCGGCGATCAGGTCAGGGCCGACCTGGCAGCAGCCGCCCACATAGCGGGCTCCGGCGCTCACCCACGCTCGGGCCAGGCCGACGTCGAACCCGATGTCGCCTACCCAGCGGCGGGTGCGGGCATCCCACGATCCGCCGCCGTTGGGGTAGACCACGGCGGGCTTCCCGGTGGCTTCGGCCACGAGATCCAGGGCCGGCAGCACGTCGGTGGCCGGACAGCAGTTCACCCCCACCGCGAAGACGGATCTGGGTGAGGCGGCCACGGAGAATGCCTCGGCGAGCGGCTGTCCCGCGCTGGTATGCCGTGCGCGCGAGGAGAAGGAGAACCAGGCCGGCATACCGAAGTCCTCGAGCAGCGGCGCCAACACCTCCGCCTCTTGCAGGTCCGGGATCGTCTCGACGGCCAACAGGTCCGGGCCGGCCGACACCAGCAGCTCCAACCGAGGCAGATGGAACTCGCGCAGCGCTGCCCGAGAGAGCCCGTACCGACCGCGGTACTCCGAGCCGTCAGCCAAGACAGCGCCGTACGGGCCGACCGACGCCGCGACCCAACGGTCGATCCCGTCGCCGGCCAGGCCGTCGCGCACCTCGCGGGCGATGGTGACACTGCGAGTCAGCAGGGCCTCCGCCCGGCCCCGATCCAGGCCCATCGCTACCAGGCCGGGGACGCTGGCCTGGTAGCTGGCTGTGGTGGCGACCCGGGCACCGGCTTCGTAGTAGGCCCGGTGCACCTCGGCGATGGCCGAGGGGTGATCGTGCAGCACCCGAGCCGTCCACAACGACCCAGTCAGATCGTGGCCGCGCTCCAGCAGAGCGTTGGACATGCCCCCGTCGAGCACGACCGGACCCGGTTGCGCACGCGCCGGCCCGGACTCTGGCGTGCCTTGCCGATCCTTCACGCAGCCATTCTCAGTTGGTGGGTTGCCTTTCCTTGGCGGGCCGCAGCACCTTTCGCCCGGGGAGCAATGCACGGTAGACCCGGATGACTTCCTCGGGATTGACGGCCCTGTTTCCCAAGCCGACGTTGATGTCGCCGTGTCGCGACGATGACTTGGGCGATCAATGTGGCAGCCCAGTCAGGATGGCGTTGGTAATGAACAGAGTCGGCTGTCGGACGGTGGGGGTGTGCGCGGAACCTGTTCACAGCGAGGCTCAGGCTAAAGGCTCATGCGACGGCGCCCGTCCGTTCCTGGGCCCCTGAACGTGGGACGGGGCCACACGCCGGTCCTGTGACGGCGGAGAGGGCCAGCAGTATCGCAACCTGCCTCCGTCGCCCGCTGATAAACGCGACGGCGACCTGTAGTCCTGACGAGAACTTCGCCTTGACGACATCTCCCCGCCGTCGCCGACTAGGCCTGCGTCGCCTCGCCTATGGGGTGGCCGCAGGGTCTTCCTGACGAGCCTTCTCCCGCTGCCGCTCTTCGCGTTCGAGCGCTTCGCGTGCTTCCTTCAGTTCACGAAGGAGCTCATCTCGGTCAGCTTGGCGCTGCTCTTCTGTGCGGGTGGGGACCTGA
>JBIOUP010000135.1:0-12120 GCA_044867305.1 Dermatophilaceae bacterium | reverse complement strand
CCGACGGAGGCCAGGTCGAGCGGGTTGCCAACACCGACGGCCGGCCGCTCGGCATCGAGGTCGACCCGGAGGGACGGCTGGTCGTGTGCGACGCGCGCCGCGGGCTTCTGTTCGTCGACCCGGCCTCGGGTGCCGTCGAGCAGGGGCCCAGCGAGGTCGCTGGGCGGCCGATGCTCTTCTGCAACAACGCAGCTCTGTCATCGAGTGGCGACATCTGGTTCTCGGACACCTCTACCCGCCATGGGCAGGCCCACTGGAAGCGCGACATCATCGAGAACACCCGGACCGGCCGCCTGCTCAGGCTGCGCACAGACGGCGAGCTCGACGTCGTGCTGGACGGGCTGGCGTTCGCCAATGGCGTGGCCATCGCCGCCGACGAGTCCTTCGTCGCGGTTGCCGAGACCGCGGCCCGTAGCGTGGTGCGGCACTGGCTGAGCGGGCCATCGGCCGGGACCCGGAACCACCTCTTCGTCGCAGATCTGCCCGGGTATCCCGACAACATCTCGCGGGGCAGCGACGGGCTCATCTGGGTGAGTATCTCCTCGCCAACCGTTGCCGTCGTCGATGCGCTGCACCGGCTGCCAGCGCTGGTTCGCCGAGGCATCGCCATGCTGCCGGAGCGGGTGCAGCCCCAGCCGAAGCGGACGGTGCGTGTCCAGGCCTACGACGCGAACGGCATACTCGTGCACGACCTGGACGTGCGGACCGACACCTTCCACATGGTGACCGGCGTCCGCGAGCACGAGGGGCGCGTGTGGCTGGGCAGCTTGCACGAGCCCGCCGTCGCCGTGCTCGATCTGTGAGGCACCGAGGAGGGCAGATGACGGCAAGGCCGATCGGGGTGACCGGCTCGAGCGGGCATATCGGCCGGGGCGTGGCGCGCGAGTTGGCCGAGCACGGCATACCGATGCGGCTGGTATGCCGTGACCTCACCCGTGCGCCCCAGCTCCCCGGCACCGAGGTGGCCGGAGCCGCGTACGGGTACTCCCCCGAAGCGGTGGCGGCACTCCGCGGGGTTTCGACGCTGCTCATGGTGTCCGCGAGCGAGAGCGCGACGCGGCTGGCCGAGCACAAGGGCTTCATCGACGCCGCTGCCGAGGCCGGTGTGCGGCACGTGGTGTACACGTCGTTCTTCCGCGCAGCCAAGGACGCCGTCTTCACGTTGGCCCGTGACCATTGGGCCACCGAGGAGCACCTGCGTGGTTCGGGCCTGGCGTACACCTTCCTGCGCGACAACCTCTACCTCGACGTGCTGCGCTACTACGTCGTGGACGGCGTCATGCGGGGCCCGGCGGGCGATGGCCGAGTATCGGCCGTGGCCCGGGCCGACGTCGCCCGAGTGGCTGCGGTCGTCCTGCGCGACCCCGCGGCCCACTCCGGCGCCACCTATGACGTGACCGGCCCGGAAGCGCTGACCATGGCGGAGGCGACCGCGACGATCGCCGAGGTGACCGGCCGGGCGGCGCGCTTCGAGAACGAGACGATCGAGCAGGCCTACCGCTCGCGCGCCCGGTGGAACCCCGAGCCCTGGCAGGCCGACGCCTGGGTGAGCACCTACACCTCGATCGCCAGCGGAGCGCTGGCCGAGGTGAGCGAGGATGTCGAGCGGCTCACCGGTCGACGACCCCTGACCCTGCGAAAGGTGTTGGAGCTGGAGCGCGCAAAGCGGGCGTCGTGACGCTGCGGGTGGGCGCGGCCAGCCAGGTGGTCAACCGTTCGTAGACGCGGGGGTGGTTGAGCAGGTCCAGGTGGTGCAGGCCCCCGAGGACGGCGGTCTCAACCGGATGCCGGGCCGGAACCGGCACGAGCCCGTCGCCGATGCGGGCGCCGACCTGAGAGGCGGTGCGCGGCGTGATGGTGGACAGCACGGCATACTCATCGACTCCGGCCGGAGCGCGCAGGGGGACCGTGCCGGGACCGTGCAGGTCCCTGATGCCCTCACTGCGTAAGCCCAGGAGGCCGCCCAACCAGTGGGCTGGGGCGACGGACCGAGCGACCCGCTCGAGCGCGGCAGCCTGGCGGGCCAGAGGAGCGCCGCCGCGCGGGCTGCCCAACGTGATGGCGGCGCGGACCGGCAGCGAGGACGCGGCATGGGCCTCATTCAGGGCGCTCAACAGGACCAAGCCGCCCATCGAGTGGCCAACGAGCACCAGCTCGTCCACCGACCCCGGCCAGGCCCGGACGAGTTGCGCGAGCAGGCGGGCCAGGGCCGCGCCGTTGGCGTTGAGGCGCCGACCAGTGTTGTACCGGACCCAGATCGGCAGGTAGCCCAGGTCGGTGAGCAACCGGCTTCCGTAGCTGGCCCCGGGCTCGCCCCACCGCTCGCGCGCTCGGTAGCGCCACGCGTCCTCGGTCTCGACCAAGCCGTGCACGAAGATCGCCAGGCGGGTGTGGCCGCGCCCGTATGCCGCGCGCAGGCGCAGCGGTTCGGGTGCCACGTCGCGTCCGGCGTGACGCAGGGTCATCGGCACTGCCAGCGCGGAGCCTTCGCGGTGCAGACGGTCGCCGGTGACTCCGTTGAGGATGGCGAGCGCGCCGTGGGGGCGCGGTCGTTCCGAGATGCTGCCGACGTCGTTCGCGCGTGCCGCGCTGACCGCCCGGGCGGTGAGCGCTGCGGCCTGCAGGCCCACGTGCACCCAGAAGTAGGCATGCTGAGTCAGCCCGCGGTGCACCCGGTGAATCGGTCTGAGAGATCGGCCGATCCGGGCGGTCAGGTGTTCGTAGACGCGGTCGGTCACTGCGTTCTGGGTGTCCTGGGCGAGGCGCGTCACACCCCGAGCGGTCTGCCCGGCCAGCCCGGCCAGCGCTTCCGCTTCGGTCCGTTTCAGGGCGATCTCCTCGGTGTGGCAGGTCGAATGTTGAAACCTACGGTACCGTAACTTTGGTCGCCAGGAGGCTTTCCGGTGCAAATCACCCGAAACGCCCTGTCGAGCGTTAGCTGTCCTCTGCCTCCGGCTCGTCGTCCGCGAAGGGTGGCTCAGCGGATCGGACGCCCACATCGGGCCCCTCGCGCCAGATGCGCCGCCTGGGAGCCAGAAAGGCATTGGCGAGGTAACCAGTGAAGGTGCCGAAGATGCCGACGCCGAAGACGATGATGACCGAGCCGCAGAGGCGCCCGGCGTTGGTGACGGGATACCGGTCGCCGTAGCCGACCGTGGCAATGGTGGCAATCGTGTACCAGAGCGCGTCGGACGTCGTGGTGATGTTGGCGCCGGGCGCGTCCTGCTCGATGGCGAGCATCTGTAGGCTCCCGAACTCCAGCACGATCAACCCGAGAAACAACATGGTGAGGAAGGCGCTGCCCGCCCGCCGTTCACCGAGCTCCTGCGCGACGACGCGCACACCCTGCCTGCGCAGCAGGCGCAACACCCGGGCCACTCGGAACAGGCGCAGCAGGAACGCCGCCGGGAAGGGCAGGCTGGCGAACAGGTCGGCCCAGCCGAAGCCCTTCCAGAAGTAGCTTGCCCGCGAGCTCGCGGTAGCGAACCGGTAGACGAAGTCGCACAGCAGGACCAGGCTCAGAACGGTGTTCATGACCTTCAGCACGTCCTGCAGCGCTGTCGTGGACCGCAGCACGAACCCCAGCACGAGGTTGACCAACGACAGCAGCGTCACCAGCAGGACGAACAGCTCGTACGGAGCGCTCTTCAGTTCCCGCCGCCGGGTCTGCCAGACCATCCTCACAGTCTCCACGCCAGGTGGGGCGCAGCACGTCACCCTCGCGAACCGACGTGGAGGTGGCGCACCGGCATACGGGGCCTCAGAAGGAGCGCTTGCCACGCTGCAGCGTGGTATCCGCTCCTCTTGAGTGAGTCTGCACCTCCGGGTCGAGGAACAGCTCAGCGACCAGCTCCCGGAACCATCGGTGGCCCGGATCCTCGTGATGGCGGGCATGCCAGGTCTGGCTGACGTAGAAGGCGGGCAGAGGGACCGGGCAGTCGAGCACCGCAAGCCCTGACGCCCGCGCGAGCGTTTCGCCGATGTGACGAGGGAGGGTGGCGATCAGGTCAGTGCCGGCCAGCACCGCGGGGAGGCCAAGAACGCCGGGGACCTCCAACAGCGCGCGCCGTTCGATACCCACGGCGCCAAGCGCGTCGTCGACCAGCTCCACCCCGGTGCCCCGCACGATGACGATGTGCGCCTCCCGGCGGTACTGCGCCACGTCGAGCTCGCTCGCCACTCTCGGGTGACCGCGTCGGCAAAGACAGACCCAGTCCTGCCGGAACAGCCGCTGGTGGCGCAAACCCTTCGACAACCACGGAGCGAAACCGACGGCAAGGTCGGCAGCCCCCCGGCGCAGGTCGTCTGCGGTGCCCTCGTGGATGGTCACCGCCTCGATCCGCACCGTCGGCGCAACGGCATTGACCCGTCCGAAGAGCGTCGGCAACAAGGTGACATGCGAGCTGTCCGTCATGTGTACCCGGAACCTGCGCTGACTCTCGCCGGGGACGAACGCGGACTGCCCCGAGCTGAGCGAGCGGACCGACTCCAGGACCTGGCGCACCCTCCCGACCAGCTCCTCGGCCCGGGGGGTCGGCCGCATGCCTTCAGGTGAGCGCACGAACAGCGGGTCGTCCATAGCCTCGCGCAGCTGACCGAGCCAGAGGCTGGCCGTGGGCTGGCTCAGGTGCAGCCGTTCGGCCGCCCGCGTCACGCTGCGGGTCGCGTAGAGCACGTCGAAGAGACGCAGCAGCTTCACGTCGAGCAGCGGCTCGTCGACCGGCAGGGCGATCGGCATCGGGTGACCTCACATGCGGCGGAGGGCCACGGTGTCCTCAGCTGGCATCAGCTGGCAGCGGTTCTCATCAATTTTCATCAGTAGAGACAATGGCACTATTACCACTATTGCCTTGTCAAGATAACTACGCCTCCATAACGTGGCTGACATGACGGCGCTCGTGGAGACCATGAGGGTGTGCGTGCTCGGCGCAGGCGCCCTCGGGTCGACCATCGCGGCCACCTTGAGCCACGGCGGCTGCGACGTCACCCTCATCGGTCGCTCGCCGGCACACCTGGACGCGATCAACACTCACGGCTTGCGCGTGCGCCACGGCGAGGCCGACGCGGCGACCGAGCACGTCGAACGGGTACGGGCCACGTCGACCTGGGCCGACGCCGGCGCCGTGGATGTCGTCGTCGTCCTGGTGAAGGCCCCGGCCAGCCGCTCGGCGGTACGCAGTGCGGTGGCTGCCGTGCCCGACGGCGCCGTGTTCCTCACCCTGCAGAACGGTCTCGGCAACGAGGAGGTCATCGCCTCCGTGGTCGGCCGTCGCCGGGTGCTCAACGGCACGACCAGCGTCGCCGGTCGACTGATCAGCCCGGGATACGTCAGCAGCGCCGTCCTCGGCAAGCAGACCGTCGTCGGCGAGCTGGACGGCACGATCACCCCCCGCGTGCGTGACCTGGCCGAGGCGTTCAGCCGGGCCGGGCTGGAGACCTCGGTGACCGACGACATCTCGAGCCTGAAGTGGGACAAGCTTCTGACGAACGTCGCCACCGGCGCGCTCAGTGCGATCACCCGGCTTCCCTACGGGGAGCTGTATGCCGTGCCGCAGGTCGAGGCATGCGCCCGCCAAGCCGTGCGCGAGGCGATGGCGGTCGCGCGTGCCGCAGGCGCGACCCTCACGGTCGACGACCCAGCCGCCGTGTGGAGGCGGGCCGCCGAGGGCCTACCCGCGGACTTCAGGACGTCCATGCTGCAAAGCGTCGAGGCCGGCGCGACAACCGAGATCGACTGCATCAACGGTGCGGTCGTTCGCTGGGGTCAGCGCGCCGGCATACCGACACCGGTCAACGACACGCTCGTGGCGGCGGTCAAGGGCATCGAGCGCGCCGTGGCGCACCACACCCGGTCTCACCGCGCGCGCGAGGAGCAACACCCATGAGCCCGGACCAGCCCGCCGAGCCCTCTGACCTTGGACGCCCGGACAGCAAACGCCCCGATTCCCGGATGTCCACGATGGACCAACCTGTGGTTCCGCAGCATGACTTCCGGTGGTACGAGGAAGCCTCAGTCGGGGACACCTGCTGGACACCGTCGTTCACGGTCACGGGCGAGGTCATCGACACGTACGCGCGGGTGAGCGGGGACCGCAACCCCGTGCACGTGGACGAGGGGTATGCCAGCTCGAGTCACTTCGGTAAGCGGGTGGGCCATGGGCTGCTGGGCCTCGCCCTCGCTGACGGGCTCAAGAGCCAGAGCGAGTACCGATTCCACCCCGGCTACTCACTCGGCTGGACCGCCGACTTCCTTGCGCCGATCGGCATCGACGACACGCTGACCTTGAAGTTCTGGGTGGCCAGCATGCGCGAGTCCAAGAGCCGCCCAGGATGGGGGATCGTGCTCTTGCCCTGCGAGCTGGTCAACCAGGACGGCGTCGTCGTCATGCGCGCCGAGCACCGCCTCATGGTGCCCCGCCGGCCCGAGGAGCTGCAGTGACCAGCAGTCCCGACGCCCGACCGCGGATGCTCGACGGCATACGCGTCATCGACTACAGCCACTTCCTCGCCGGCCCCTACCTGTCCCGCTGCCTGGCCGCGATGGGCGCCGACGTGATCAAGGTCGAGCGACCCACCGATGGTGACGCGTCCCGGCAGAGCCCCTACCTGCGCCAGGGGTACTCGGGCTACTTCCTGCAGCAGAACCTCGGCAAGCGAGGACTGTGCGTGAACATCAAGGACCCGCGTGGCGCAGACGTGATGCGCCGACTGGTCGAGAGCGCCGACGTCTTCGTGGAGAACTACCGGCCCGGCGCGCTGGCCAAGCTGGGCCTGGGTTACGAGACGCTCCGCGAGCTCAACCCGCGCTTGGTCTACTGCTCGGTCTCAGCCTACGGCCACACCGGGCCGGACTCTGCGCGCTCGGGATTCGGGCTCATCGCCGAGGCCAAGAGCGGCGGCATGGCCCTGGTGGGCGAGCCGGGACAGGCGCCGCCGGTCTTCGGGCTGTCGATCGCCGACATGTATGCCGGCATCCACGGCGTCGCCGGTGTGTGCGCGGCTTTGTTCGGGCGGGAGCGCTCCGGCCGCGGCCAGCACATCGACATCGCGCTCTACGACTGCATGGTGTCGATGCACGAGTACGCGGTTCAGCAGTATCTGCTCAGCGACGGTGCGGTGCTGGCCCGCCAGATGGGCAGCGAGCTGCCGCACTCGACCGTCTACGGAGTCTTCGCCGGACCCGACGGCTCCTTCGTGCTCGCGGCGCAGGTCACCGAGACCTGGCGGAAGCTGGCGCGGCTCATCGGCGGAGAGGCGCTGGCGGCGGACGAGCAGTACTGGTCCCTCGAGGGACGCAACGCCGCCCGGCACGAGATCCGCCGGATGATCGAGCAGTGGGCGATGCGCCAACGATCTGTCGCCGCGTGCCTTGAACAGCTGGAAGCGCTCGGCCTATCGTGCACCAAAGTGGCCAACATCGATGAGGTCGTTTCCGACCCGCAGATCCTTGCCCGGGGGATGATCCTGGAGCAGCACCATCCGCGGCTCGGAACGATCCGGCTGCCGAACCTGCCGTTTCGCTTCTCGGACACCGATACCTCACCGCCCCGCTTCGCTCCCGAGCTGGGGGAGCACAACGCAGAGATCGCGGCGGAGCTGGGCTTCGGGACGGACGACATCACCCGGCTGCAGCGCGCCGGGGTCCTCTATGCCAAGGACACCAGGCCGCACCAGCTGGCGGACGACGAGCCGAAGGAGACCTCATGACAACCCGAATCGCCGTGGCCGGAGCCGGAGCGATCGGCAAGGATCACATTCGGCGGATCCTGGACAGCCCCACCTGCCGCTTGGCCAACCTGGTGGACCCTGAGCCGTCGACTGCCGGCCTGGCTCGTGAGCTAGGGGTGGCGCACTTCACCGACCTCGGCCAGATGCTGAAGACCGACCGGCCGGACGGGGTCGTGATCGCCACTCCGAACCAGGTGCATGCCGCGAACGCACTCACGTGCATCGATGCGGGGCTGCCCGTGCTGCTGGAGAAGCCGGTCGCCGACTCGCTCAAAGCCGCCGAAGAACTGCTCGCCGACGCCGAGAGCAAGCACGCGGTCATCCTGGTCGGCCACCATCGCACCCACAGCCCGATCATGCGTCAGGCCGTTGAGACGGTCCGCTCCGGCGCCTTGGGCGACATTGTCGCCGTGACGGGTACCGCGTTGTTCTGCAAGCCGGACGACTACTTCGCGGTGGCCTGGCGACGGGAGCCGGGAGGCGGGCCGATCCTGCTCAACCTGATCCACGAGATCCACAACCTGCGGATCCTCTGCGGCGAGATCGCGGCCGTCGAGGCGGTCACCTCGAACAAGACTCGCGGCTTCCCCGTGGAGGACACCGCCGCGCTCGTCCTCGTCTTCCGCTCCGGTGCGCTGGGCTCATTCCTGCTGTCCGACACGGCGGGGTCGGGCCGCTCCTGGGAGCAGACCTCGCGGGAGAACCCCGACTACGCCACCTACCCGGACGAGGACTGCTACCACATCGTCGGCACGCAAGGTTCGCTGTCAGTGCCGACCATGCGCCTCAGGCGGTATGCCGACCCGGCCAAGCGGTCGTGGTGGCGCCCGATGGAGCAGCGCACCCTCGACCTGGTCCGGGCGGACCCGCTCGCGTTGCAGATGGAGCACTTCGGTGCGGTTGTGCGCGGCGAGGCCGGCCCGTTGTGCACCATCCGCGACGGCGTCATGAATGTCCGGGTCGTCGAGGCGATCCAGGAGTCGGCCCGCAGTGGCTGCCGCGTCGAGGTCGCCGCGTAGCGGCTCCCGCCCTGACGAGAACCAGCGGAGAGCTCGAACACCTTCAGGAGGAAGCGTATGGACGTCCTGCTCATCAACGGGCCCAACCTCAACCTGCTGGGCACCCGCAAGCCAGAGGTCTACGGGCGCACCACCTTGGCCGATGTCGAGGCGAGCGTGCAAGCCCAAGCCAAGGAGCTCGGCCTGAACCTGGAGTGCTTCCAGAACAACCACGAGGGCGGCATCGTCGACCGGATTCACGAGGCGAAAGCCCAGGGCTGCAAGTACTTCATCATCAACCCCGGTGCCTACACCCACACAAGCGTGGCCATCCGGGACGCCTTCGAGGGCGTGGACATCCCCTTCGTCGAGGTCCACATCAGCAACGTCCACGCCCGCGAGGAGTTCCGCCACCACTCCCACCTGTCACCGATCGCGGCGGCCATCCTGGTGGGCTGCGGCGTCAAGGGATACAACCTCGCTTTGGAGCTGGTCGCCCACCGCCTCCACGAGGCCGGCTGACCCGGGCGGCCGCATTCCGTCATGCCGAACGCGTGCCATGGCACGCGTTGTGACCCAAGCCCGGGACCGCCGCGGGGTGGTGCGCCGAGCCAGTCGTTAGGAAGTCGTTAGGGCACCTGGCCCTGGGGCCGAAGAGGACCTTCCATGGTCGAGTGCTACCCGCAAGCTCCGCGACCGCGGACCATGCTCCGAGCTTCCTGGCCCGGCCGGACGCCATTCCCGCGGGCATCCAGGCGCCCGAAAGCCTCGCCTACCGGTTCAAGTGCGCGCTGCTCGGGCCGCCACTGACGACGACCCAACTGCAGCACGAGCGGCTGAGCAAGACGCTGGCCCTGGGCGTGCTCTCGAGCGACTGCATCTCGTCCTCGGCATACGGCTCGGAGGAGATCCTGCTCATTCTCGTCCCGCTGTTCGGCTTGGCGGCATACGGACTGCTGCTTCCGCTCACCGGCGTCGTGCTGGTGGTGCTGGTGCTGGTGACGCTGACCTACCGCTGGGTCGTCACCACCTACACCCAGGCCGGCGGGTCGTATGCCGTCGCCCGCGGCAACTTCAGTCCCGTCGTCGCCCAGGTGGGCGCGGTGGCGCTCATGCTCGACTACGTCGTGACAGTGGCTGTGCAGGCCGCAGCCGGGAGCGCCGCGGTGACGTCCGCGGTACCGGTCCTCATCGACTACCAGCTCGAGATCACCGCTCTCGTGGTGGCCGTACTCTTCTACGGCAACTTGCGGGGCCTGCGTGAGGCGGGGCGGGCGTTTGCGTTCCCGACCTACTTCTTCGTCGCCTCCATGGCCGTGGTCATCCTGGTGGGGATCGTTCGCGAGGTCGTGGGTGACCTGCCGCAGTACGACCCGGCGACCGCCGCCGGAGCCTACCCGCTCGGGCAGGGCAGCCCGCTGCTGTCCATCGGGGCGGTGTACATCCTGCTCAAGGCGTTCGCCAACGGTGGCTCCTCACTCACCGGACTCGAGGCGATCTCCAACGGGGTCAGTGCCTTCCAGACCCCCCAGGGACAGAACGCCCGCCGGACCCTGGTCGTGATGAGCCTGCTGCTCGGCACGCTCGTGGCAGGCATCTCCTGGCTGGCTCACGAGACGCACGCCGTAGCCTATGAGAGCGGGTCCCCCACGGTCATCTCCCAGGTCACCAGGGCAGCGCTCGGTGACTCGGCCCTCGGGCACGTGCTCTACTTCGTCGTCCAGTTCGCCACCATGCTCATCCTCTGGACGGGGGCCAACACTCCCTTCAACGGGTTCCCGTTTCTTGCGAACTTCGTTGCCGCAGACGGGTACCTGCCTCGGTGGCTCACCAAGCGCGGGCACCGGCTGGCCTTCTCGAACGGCATTGTCGTCCTGGCCGTTCTGGCCCTGGCCCTGATCCTCGGCACCGGTGCGCACGTGGACAAGCTCGTGGCCTTCTACGCCATCGGCGTCTTCACCGGATTCACCCTGGCGGGGTTCGGCATGGCCAAGCACTTCCGGACCCTGCGCGGGGCCCGGTGGCGGGTCAAGGCAGCGATCAACGATGTCGTAGGCACGACCTCTGCCCTCGTCGTCGTCATCTTCGCGGTCACCAAGTTCACCGAAGGCGCCTGGCTCGTTGTCGTCCTCTTCCCCATCCTCGTGGTGCTGCTCCTGCGGCTGCGCGAGGCCTACCGGCGGGAGGCCGCCGTCCTGGTGGCCGTGCCGACGACAAGCACCCTGCGCGCGTTGACGCGGCGGAGCGTCATCGTCGTGCTCATCGACAACGTCGACCTCGCTGTCATCCGGGCGCTCGACTACGCCCGCAGCCTGCGGCCGGCGCAGCTGCGGGTCGTCCACTTCGTCATCGATGGCGGCCATGCCGACGCATTGCGGCGGACCTGGGACGAGCACGGCGGGCTGGCGCTCCCGCTGGAGCTCATCGACTGCCCAGACCGGCGTCTCCCTCGCGCCGCGCTGGAGCTCGCCGAACGGATCCTCCTCGCGGACCGCAACAGCCAGGTCACCGTTCTGCTCCCGCGCCGGCAGTACGGCCCCCTGCTGGGGCGGCTGCTGCACGACCGTACGGCGGACGAGATCGCAGCCAGTGTCTCGCAGGTCCGGGGGGTGGCGGCCACCATCGTCCCGTTCGACGCGACCCAACCCTCGCGGGTGCTCCGCCGCAAGAACGGGGCACGGCATACCGCACCGGCGCCGACCGAGTCTGGCCTCGCGACAGGAAAGCGGAACGAACCTGCGCACTTGGGGCACATCCCGGCCGAGCGCGTCACCATCGCCGACGCGCCGCACCGCCGCACCGCGATTCTGCA
Source organism: Dermatophilaceae bacterium (assembly GCA_044867305.1). GTDB lineage: Bacteria > Actinomycetota > Actinomycetes > Actinomycetales > Dermatophilaceae > Phosphoribacter. Next base: position 582 of record JBIOUP010000135.1, on the reverse strand, counting down.
AGGGCGCATCCGGTCCGTCCAGAGCTCCCCGGTGGGGACAACGCCTGCGCTGCGGTGTGAGCTCGTCGACGAGTCCGGCGGGGTCACGCTGCTGTTCTATGGACGTCGCCGGATCGCCGGGCTGCAGCCCGGCGCGCTCGTGCGGGTGGAGGGGCGCATCGGCGAGCACGACGGCTTTCTCGCGGTGGCCAACCCGGCGTACCAGTTGTTGCCGGCCGACGTCGCTCGGGCGAACGGGCACTAGGCCGGTCGGCTGACCGGCATACCGGGTTGGGGGAGCGGAGCGTGAGGGCTGCCTGGCGGCTGCCCAAGCGAACCCTTGGCTGCGTTCGGGCCGAGGTTGCTCACGCGAGCAGCTCCAACCCCTAGAGCAGCTCCGACCCCTTATTCCTCCGGCTCGACCTGCAGCTGCGGGTAGTCCGGGCGCCACATGGTGTCCTGCACCTGCTGGATCGGATTGTCCACGGCCGCCCGCGCGACGCCTTCCTTGGCGGCGGTCGTCGCGACGGCAACCGCGACGGCCGCGGAGACGGCGCGCAGGCTGCTGACGGAGGGCAGCAGTGGCGCACCCCTCGTTGAGGC
>JBIOUP010000134.1:0-16341 GCA_044867305.1 Dermatophilaceae bacterium | reverse complement strand
CTCACCAAGGCGATGGCGACCGCCCACCGCAATGCCGAGCGGAAGCTGCTCGCCACCAGCTGAGCGGCAGCGTTCGGGACGATCATGAGCGCGCTGATGAGCAGCAGCCCGACAATCCGCATCGACACCACGACGGTCACCGCGGTGAGCACCGCGAGGGGCATATTGAGCGGCAGCACCGGCAGCCCCACCGCCCGCGCATACTCCTCGTCGTTGGCGACCGAGAAGAGCCGGTCCCGCAGCAGCAGCACGGTGGCCAAGACCACCGCGGCGAGCGTCCCGAAGATCCACAGGTCGCCTGGCTGGACCGTGGTGATCGCCCCGAACAGGTATGCCGTGAGGCTGGCCGCCGCGGTACGCGGCGCCTTGGCCAGGATGACAACCCCAGCAGCGATGCCGCCGTAGAAGATGATGGCGAGGGCGACATCCCCCGAGGTGGCGCCCTTGGCGCGGACCAGCTCGATGAGCACCGCCGCGACCACCGCGACCGCGAGCGCCGTGAGCACCGGGGCGGATCCCGTGGCGACGCCGATCGCGACTCCGGTCAGGGCAACGTGACCCATGCCGTCGCCGATGAGGGCCAGGCGTCGCTGCAGCAGGAAGACCCCGACCAGTGGCGCCGCCACGCCCACGAGCACAGCGGCGATGAGGGCCCGCTGCATGAAGTCCAGCCCGAGCAGCTCGGTCATGGTGCCCCCTCCCGGTCGAGGGGACCGCTCGGGGCAAGTGGCCGAGACCGGTCCGCCAGCTCGTCGTCGTGGTGGTGACTGTGGTGCTCGTGCAGGACGCTGTCCGCCCGCGCCAGGAAGACCCCCCGTGGTCCGTCGAAGCGCACCCGCCCCTCGTCAACGACGACCACCCGGGTGACCAGGTCGGTGATCGGCCCCATCTCGTGGGTGACGACGAGCATGGTCACGCCCTGGCCGACCAGGCGGGCCAGCACCTCGGCGAGCCCATGCTGCGCGTGTGCATCGACCCCGGCCGTCGGCTCGTCCATGATCAGGACGTCAGGCTCGCCGGCGAGCGCGCGCGCGATGAGGATCCGCCGTTGCTGACCGCCCGAGAGCTTGGCGACGTCGGTGCGGGCCCGGTCGGCCATCCCGACGACCTCGAGAGCCCGGGAGACTGCGGTGCGGTCGGCGGCCCGGCTGGGCCGCCAGAGGCCGCGCCGAGAGAGCCGCCCGGATGCGACGATCTCCTCGACGGTGGCGCGCACCGACCCGGAGAGCGTATGCCGTTGGGGCACGTACCCGATCCGGTAGTGCTGGTGGAAGTCCTCGGCCGGGACGCCGAACAGCTCGACCCTCCCGCTGCGCTCGCAGATCCCGAGCAGCCCCTTGACGAGGGTGGACTTACCCGACCCGTTCGGCCCGAGCACGGCAATGACCTCCGAGGCACGGACGTCGAGATCGACGTCGGAGAGCACGGTGCGGTCGGCATACCCGAACGACGCGTGCCGAACCGAGAGAACTGGGCCTTCCGTGGACGCCGTCATGAGCACCCCTGTCCCGCACGCAAAGTCGCCAGGTTCGCGCGCATGATGTCCGGGTAGCTGGAGCCGGCCGACGTGGCGCTGAGGCCTTCCACCGGGTCGAGGACGGCGAGCCGGGCCCCCGTGCTCGATGCGATCGTCCGGGCATACTTGGTGTCGACGAGCGTCTCGGCGTAGATCGTCGTGGCATTGGCGGCCCTGACCGCCGCCGTCACGTCGGCGAGCGCCTTCGCCGAGGGCTCCTGGTCCGGGCTGAGCCCGGCGATCGACACCTGGGTGAAGCCGTAGCGGCTCGCCAGGTAGCCGAATGCTGCGTGGCTGGTCACGAGCTGGCGGTTCGTACAGTTCGCGAGCCCGCTGCGGTATGCCGTGTCAAGGCTGGCGAGCTCGGTTGCGAGCGCTGCGGCGTTGGCGCGAAAGTCGGCGGCGTGCGCCGGGTCGAGCTGGGCAAGCCGCTCGCCGACCGCGGTGCCGACAGTGCTCAGTCGCTGCGGGTCCAGCCAGAAGTGCAGGTCCCGGCCAGCGTCGTCGACGGGCGCTGAGGAGGCGCCGTCCCGTCCGGTGAGATCAAGGTTCGCCACCGTCGCGACGTCGAAGCCGGTGGCGCTGGCCTGCTGAGCAACTGCGGTGTCGACCGCCGGTTGCAGCCCGCCGAGGTAGAGCACGAGCGCAGCGCGTCGCAGTCCGGCGACGTCCTGCGACGTCAGCTCGAGATCGTGCGGCTCGACGCCTGGCTTGGTCAGTGCGCTGACGGCGACGTGATCCCCGCCGACCTTGGTCAGGACGTACTCCAACGGGTAGAACGACGCGGTCGCGTTGAGGCGCTCGTCCGACCCGCCCGCCCCGGGGCTCGTCGACGACGAGCCGGTGTTGCCGGAACACCCGCCCAGCAGCAGCGCCGCCAGCGCCGCCCATCCCACCAGCGCAAGGCGCAGCAGGGTGGCTCGGCACGGCATACCGTGATAGTGAAGCAAATGAGAATCATTGTCAACTAGGTCACGCCCGAAGGCGTCCGGGCGCGCGTCTACCCGCGATCGATGTGACGGCGAGCCGACTTCGATGTGCCGACATCGATGTCGGGATCACATCGACCCGCAAGAGCGGCGCGATTCAGCGGGGGAAGGCCTGGACGATCGCCACCGCGACGACGAGGAAGAGCACGGCGATGCGCATCATCCGCTCCGGCAGCGTCAGCCGCGGCCAGGTGATGAACAGCAGCCACCAGACGAACAGCGCGACCACCAGCGTGAACACGAACCCGATGCGTGGCACGAGCACACCGGCGACCATGAGCGCCAGTACGGCAAAAAAGGCTGCGGCGCGGGGCACCCGGTTCAGCCGGGCGACCAGCGGCTCCGACGCGTGCTCGACCCGAGACCGGAACGACATGCTCACGGGCAGCAGGCTACGGGACGTTAGCCTTGCCCCTATGTCATCGAGCGCGTCGACCGTCGACACCGTCGTCAACCTGTGCAAGCGCAGGGGCTTCGTCTTTGCGTCGGGTGAGATTTACGGCGGGACGCGGTCGGCCTGGGACTACGGGCCGCTCGGCGTCGAGCTCAAGGAGAACATCCGGCGCCAGTGGTGGAAGGCCGTCGTTACTGCACGCGACGACGTCGTCGGGCTGGACTCCTCGATCATCCTGCCTCGTCAGACCTGGATCGCCTCCGGGCACGTCGGCACGTTCCATGACCCGCTCGTCGAGTGCCTCTCCTGCCACAAGCGGTTTCGGGCCGACCATCTGCAGGAGGCACACGCGGCCAAGAAGGGCATCGACGACCCTGACGAGGTCGAGCTCGTCGACGTGGCGTGCCCGAACTGCGGCAACCGCGGTCAGTGGACCGAACCACGCGAGTTCAACATGATGCTGAAGACTCATCTGGGGGTCGTCGAGGATGACTCGTCGCTGCACTACCTTCGCCCGGAGACCGCACAGGGCATCTTCCTGAACTTCAAGACCGTCGAGCAGGCCACCCGCAAGCGGCCGCCCTTCGGGATCGCCCAGACCGGCAAGTCGTTTCGCAACGAGATCACTCCCGGTAACTTCATCTTCCGCACGCGCGAGTTCGAGCAGATGGAGATGGAGTTCTTCGTCAGGCCGGGCGAAGACGAGCAGTGGCACCAGTACTGGATCGACGAGCGCACCCGCTGGTATGTCGATCTGGGCATCAAGGCCGAGAACCTGCGCCAGTACGAGCACCCCATCGAGAAGCTGTCGCACTACTCGAAGCGCACCGTGGACATCGAGTACCGCTTCGGGTTCGTCGGCTCCGAGTGGGGCGAGCTGGAAGGCATCGCCAACCGCACCGACTTCGACCTCACGGCGCACAGCGAGCACTCCGGCCAGGATCTCTCCTACTTCGACCAGGCCACCGGCGAACGCTACGTGCCGTACGTCATCGAGCCCGCGGCCGGCCTGTCGCGCTCGCTCATGACCTTCCTCGTCGACGCCTACGACGAGGACCAAGCGCCCAACACCAAGGGGGGCGTCGACCGGCGGGTCGTGCTACGTCTGGACCCGCGGCTGGCTCCGGTGAAGGCCGCCGTGCTGCCGCTGTCGCGCAACGCCGACCTCAGCCCGATGGCTCGCGACCTCGCCGCCGAACTGCGTCGGACCTGGAACGTCGACTCGGACGACGCCGGTGCCATCGGCAAGCGGTACCGCCGCCAGGACGAGATCGGGACGCCGTTCTGTGTCACCGTCGACTTCGACACCCTGACCGACAACGCCGTGACGATTCGGGAGCGCGACAGCATGACCCAAGAGCGCATCGCGATCGACCAGGTGCAGGGTTACCTGGCGCAGCGCTTGCCCGGCTGCTAGGGCCCAGAAGGTGACCCGATGGCGCAGCCGGATGGGCGCGAGTCAGGCTGACATGAACCTGTGGCGTCGGCTCCTGGCGATGCCGCGCGAGCGGCTCGCCGAACGGGTGAGCGCGGCCTCCTACGGCACGATTCTCGTGCTGGCCGCCCTGCCGTTGATCAACGCAGCCGAGGTGTCCTCCGGCTGGGGTTGGGAGCTGGTCACCGGTGTGGGCCTGGCGACGTGGGCGGCGCACTTGTACGCCGAGGTAGTCGGTGACCACGTGCGTACCGACGCGGTGCCTGACCGCGTGGAGCTACAGCTGGCCATGGTCGACGGCCTGCCGATCCTTCTCGCGGCGCTGCCGCCGGCGGCCATCTTGCTGCTGGGCCGCCTCGAGGTCCTCGATCCACGGCTGGCGGTCTGGGCCGCGGTTGTGGTCGCCGTGCTGCAGCTCGTCGGGCTCGGGGCATTCGTGGGGTGGGCGGTTTCCCCGCGGCGCCCCGGCGCCTGGTGGTACGCGGCGGTGACCGCCGCCATGGGTGTCGCCGTCGTCATGCTCAAGCTGCGCCTGGCTCATTGACGGCGGTCAGCGCAGTCGGAGTGAGCGAATCCAGGACTGCCGCAACCCGCCCGCGTGATACTGGACGGTATGCCGCGCCGACCGCTACCTCCGCTCACGCCTGGCTGGGTCGTCGTCGACGGGCTGCCGGTCTATCACCGCGCGTACACCGATGCCGGCGAGGACGGGACCCCGATCGTGCACGTGCACGGATTCGGCATCTCGGGGACCTACCTGGAGCCCACGGCAGCGCTGCTCGCCGCACGCCACCGCACCTTCGTCCCAGACCTGCCCGGGATGGGACGAAGCCTGCGTCCCGAGCACGGGCTCGACCTTCCCGGGCTGGCCGGTGCGCTCGTGTCCTACCTCGATGCCGTCGGGGTGCAGCGAGCCACGTTCGTCGGCAACTCCCTGGGCTGCCCGGTCATCGTCGAGGTGGCCAGCAGGTTCCCGGATCGCATAGACCGTGCCGTGCTCGTGTCGCCCGCCGGGGGACCGAACAACATCCCCCTGCTGCGCGCGCTTCGGCAGATGGCCATGGACGGGCTGCGCGAGCCGCCCTCGATGGTGCCGATCGCCACGCGTGACTACCTCCGCTTCGGCGTCCTGCAAAGCCTGTCGCTGTTCCGCGCCATGACGCGCTATCCGACCCTGGAACGGCTGCACAATCTCGTCGCGCCGACGCTGGTCATCGCAGGAGACCGCGACCCGCTCGTGCGGATCGAGCGGGTGCATGTGCTCAACGTCCTGCCGCACGTGCAGGCGGTCAAGGTGCACGGGGCGCACGCCCTCAACTACAGCGCGCCCGACCTGATCGCCCACCTCGTCGAGGCGCACGTGAGCGGCCGCCCGCTGGTGACCGCGGGGCCGGAGGGCACCTTCCAGGTCGTTCCCATTCCGCCGCATCTCGTGGCCTCGGGCCACACGGTCGAGGCCGGACCCGGTATGCCGTCCGCCGACCCGCCGCGGTGAGGACGCGGCTGGTCCTCGTCCACGGAACGCGGGTCAGCCACGTCCAGTGGTCCGTACACCAGCGCTGGCTGGAGCCACGCTTCGAGGTGGTGCTGCCGGACCTGCCGGGTCACGGGTTGCGTGCGGCCGAGCCGTTCACCATGGACGCGGCCGTCTCAGTCGTCGCTGAGGCGGTCGGGGCCGCGGCACCCGGGCAGCCCGTCGTCCTCGTTGGGCATTCGCTCGGCGGCTACGTCGCCATGACCTACGCCGCCACGCATTCGGACCGGCTCGCCGGCCTCGTCCTCATCGGCTCGACCGCGGTACCTCGAGGGGCCGGGGCGGCGGCATACCGGTTCCTGGGGTGGGCCACTGAGCGGGCGGGGACTGCTCGCGTGACCCGGTTCAACAACTGGCTGCTTTCCCGGATGGCGCCGGCTGAGGTGTTCGCAGCGATTCGGCAGGACGGCTACTGGTTCGAGGGGGTGCGGGGTGCCTGGGCGGAGGTGCTCAGTGGTGGGGGGCCGGAGCTGCTCCGCGAGGTGAGCTGTCCCGTGCTCATCGTCAGAGGCCAGTTCGACCAGATCGGCATCCATGCCCACCGGTATGCCGCGCAGGCAGCCGACGCGCGGGTGGTCACCGTGCGGCGGGCCAGCCACCTGCTGCCGCTCACCCGCCCCTGGCAGACCAGCGCGATCATCGCAGGGTTCGCGAGTCGCCTGACCCCCGGGCGGACCGCCCCCAGCCGCAGCCAACTCGCTGCGGCACGCGATGCAGACCGACGTGTCGGTGGCTCGCGAGCACGTTGAGGCGCGGGTGGCGGCAGCCTGAGCGGCCGGGGGCCCTATCGTGGACGACACGGCTGTTGCGCCAGTGTGGCTCTCGGCTCGCCCATTCAGTCTTTCGGCAGACGGACCCAGAATCATGGGTGTGCAGCGTGACAGGCCGCTCTTCAGGGGCGCCGGAGGGCATACCGTGCTGCCCGGCGCGGAGAGTGAGGCGTTCGCCTCGCTGCGGCGTCGGCCGACGTCGCGCGCAGAGCGTTTTGCCATGGGCAAGGCGCTGCGCCGGCAGGTGCCGCGCGCGTCCCTGGGCCGTTGGGAGCCGGCGCCAGCTCGGCCAGACCCGGTCGCGATGGTGCGCCTGTCCCACGAGGGCCGGCTGCCCGACCTGGTCCCGATCCGGGTCGGGCGCATGGTCGGCTCGCCCTACGGGTTCCTGCGCGGCACCGCGATCGTGATGGCCGAGGATGTGGCCGGTTTGCCGGCCACGGGGATCACCCCGGTGATCTGTGGCGATGCACACCTGGGCAACTTCGGTTTCTACGCCTCACCAGAGGGTGAGCTGGTCATCGATCTGAACGACTTCGACGAGGCGCATCCCGGAGCCTGGGAATGGGACCTGAGGCGGCTGGTGGCCAGCATCTGGGTGGCCGGCCGGGAGAACTCTGCCACCGAGGCGGAGTGCCTGACGGCGGTGATGTCGTGCGTGTCCGCCTACCGGGACGAGGTCGCGTTCCTGGCGGACCAGCCGCTGCTCATGCGCTCCTACAACCGGCTGGACGTCGACCGCCTTCACGAGACGGCGACCGAGAAGACCCTGCGGGCCGAGATCCGCCGATCTGCTCGACGAGCGCGGAACCGCACCAGCGACCGGGCCCTGCCGCGGTTCACCCGCGAGGACCGGGGCGGACGCCGGATCGTCGAGGAGCCGCCGCTCATCACCCACGTCCCGGACGCCGACGCCGAGCGCATCGGGGCGGCCTTGGACGACTACCTGCAGACGCTGGCGCCGCACTGGCGACGCGTCGTGGGCGGCTACACCCTGGTGGACCTCGCCCAGAAGGTCGTCGGCGTCGGCAGTGTCGGGCTGCGGGCCTACGTCGCGCTGCTGGAGGGCAGCAACCCGGACGACATGCTGTTCCTGCAGCTCAAGCAGGCCCGCCGGTCGGTGCTGGCGCGTTATGTGCACGGCGAGTCCGCCTGGCACGCCCACCAGGGCCAGCGGGTGGTCGAGTACCAGCAGGCCCTGCAGACGGTCAGTGACCCGCTGCTGGGCTGGACCAGTGCGGGCGAGCTGGCGTTCTACGTGCGTCAGTTCCGGAACATGAAGGGCACCGTCCCCTTGGACGCCATCGACCCACCTGCCCTGGCCGACTACGCCGGCATCGTCGGGCACCTGCTCGCCAAGGGGCACGCGCGCACGAGTGGTGCCTCGATGATCGCCGGGTATGCCGGTCGCTCGGACAAGCTCGACCGCGCCCTCACCAGGTTCGCCCGGGCCTACGCCGACCAGACCGAGGCCGATCACTCGCTGCTGGTGGCCGCGGTTCGCCGCGGCGACCTGCCGGCGCCCGACGGCGCTCTCCAGAGCGGGTCCGCGTTCCGTCCCTAGGTCATGTGCGAGGGGTCGGCGGGCGCGTTGTGCGAAACTGCAGGAGATGCAGAGACGTTCGGGTGACGTCGAGTTGACGATGGAGGCGCTGCGGGCGATCGCCGGGTATGCCGTGGCGTGCGCCGAGCCTGCGCTTGTCCTCTTCCGGAAAGCTCGTCCGGATGACCCTCGCCCGGCGGCGGCGATCGAAGCCGCGCGAGTCTTCGCCCAGGGGGCGCCCCGTTCGCGCCTGCAACGCAGTGCCGCGGCCGAGGCCCACCGTGCGGCCAGGGAGGCCACCAGCGGCGCCGCCCGGCACGCAGCCAGCGCAGCAGGCGATGCCGCCGCGGCGGCATACCTGCATCCTCTGGCGAAGGCGACGCAGGTGCGCCACATCCTGGGAGCGGCTGCCCATGCCGCCCGAGCCGCCGAGCTCGCCCGCGGAGATGACCCGGTGGTCGCCGAGTATGTGGTCAGCGCCGCCGCCAAGCGAGCCACACCGCTCGTGCTGGACGTGCTGACCCGCTACCCACGCGCGCCGAAGGGGCGCAGCCGGGTCGCGGTCCTCATGGCACGGCTGGACAGCCTGCTTCGGGATCCACCCCCGACGCCGCGCGTGGTCGATGACCCCGGGCCGTTCTTCCACGGCACCAAAGCCGACGTGCGTCCGGGTGAGCTGCTGACACCGGGCTGGCGCTCGAACTACGGTTCTGGGCGCCAGGCCAAGCACATCTACCTGACGGCCAGCCGCGAGGGGGCGCCACTTGCCGCCGAGCTCGCCCGCGGCGACGGACCTGCACGGGTCTTCCGGGTCGAGCCACTCGGCAGGATCGAGGACGACCCGAACGTCACCGACAAGCGCTTCCCCGGCAACCCGACCCGCTCCTACCGCACGACCGAGCCACTGCGGGTCATGGAGGAGATCGTCGGCTGGACGCCTCCTCCATCGGAGATGATCCAGCACATGCGCGAGCGCATGGCCGAGTTGGCCGAGCTCGGCATCGAGGCGATGGACGACTGACGCGCCGCCGGTGGCATCGACGGCAGACCCCCATCCGGCGGATGATGGGGTCCAAGAGGCGAAGACCCCGGGAGTGTGTTGTCATGGATCTGGAACGAGCCCGATCCCTGTTGACCGCCGAACGCGCAAAGGTGCACCAGCAGCTGGCCGACATCCTGGTTTCCCAGGCCGAGGAGCACGACGCCGAAGGCGAGACCGGTGACATCGCCGATCCCGCTCAGTCGCTGACCGAACAGGGCGTCGACGACGCCTTAGCCGCAGCACTTCAGGACCGGCTTGCGGCCATCGACCGGGCTCTCCGCCGGGTGGACGACGGCAGCTACGGTCGCTCCATCCGCAGCGGAGTGCCCATTCCCAAGGAACGCTTGCAAGCCGACCCGGCTGCCGAGCTGACCGTTGAGGAGGCCGCCGCCGACGAGGCAGCGAACCGGTAGCAGCGTCCTGAGCGCCCGAGCCGGGCGACAGCATGGCCCTGCTTGTGATGGTATGCCGTCCAGGACGGCCCGTTTTTTGGCGAAAGGCAGGGGAGAACGGTGACAGACGCGACGCGAGTCAGGCCTGTGCGCAGCGGGCAGGTCGACTCATTGTTGGAGGGCTTGCTGAGCAGCGAAGGGCGCGAAGACCCGTATCAGACCTACCACCAACTGCGCGTCCTGGCCCCTGTCGCGGCCGCACCGGACGGCGCACTGGTGCTCACCCGGTTTGCCGACTGCGACGCGGTGCTGCGCGACCCGAGGTTCGGCCGGGCTGACCCCGACCGGCTCTACATGACGATAGGGATCCCGAACTGGCGCGAGCACATCGGCATCTACCAGTGGTCGACGAGCATGCTGTTGATCAACCCTCCCGATCACACCCGGCTGCGGCGGCTGGTCAGCGGGGCGTTCACCGCGCGGCGGGTGATGGCCCTGCGACCGGCTGTCGTCGCGCTGACCGAGCGCCTCCTGGATGGCCTGGCAGAGGCTACGGGTCCGGTGAACTTCGTCGACGCATTTGCCTTTCCGTTGCCAATCGCCGTGATCGGTGAGCTGCTCGGCATCCCGGCCGAAGACCGCGCGCCGTTCCAGGGTCTGGTCCGGGACTGGACGGCCCTGCTGGACGTGTACGACGGTGAGGTCCTGGCCCGGGCTGATCGGGCGGCCGGCCAAATCCGCGACTACCTTGCCGACTTGGCTGCACAGCGTCGGCGAGAGCCGCGGGAGGACCTGATGAGCGCGCTGGTGCGGGCGGAGTCAGCTGGCGACCGTCTGACCGAGGAAGAGCTGCTGACGACTGCCGCGTTGTTGTTCGCCGCCGGGTTCGAGACCACGACGCACCTGCTGGGGAACGCCGTGGTTGCGCTGCTGGCCAGGCCCGACCAGCTGCCATCGCTTCGCCAGGGAGATGACGCGGCCGCCACGGCCGTAGAGGAGCTGCTGCGCTTCGACAGCCCGGTCCAGATCTCCGGACGGATGGCGCTCGCCGACGCCGACGTCGCCGGTGTGCCCGTTGGCGCTGGGCAGCGCGTGGTCGCCTACCTCGGTGCGGCCAACCGCGATCCGGCCCGCTTCCCAAACCCCGACCGGCTGGACCTTCGCCGGCCGGGCGTTCTCCCATTGTCGTTCGGCGGCGGCATCCACTACTGCCTCGGCGCGGCACTCGCCCGGCTGGAGGCTCAAGTCGCCTTGCCCGCATTGTTCGCGAGGTTCCCCGATCTCGCGCTGGCCGGGTCGCCGCGGCGCCGCGAGGGCTTGACTTTGCGCGGCTACCTGTCGCTTCCGGTGACAACCAGGCTCGTCGCCTAACCTTCGTTGCTTGGCCGGCTGAGACGAGTTCGTCCTCATGAGACTTGATCAGATCGTCTTGTCGCGCAGCAGTTTCCTCAAAGTCCCTCTTGTCTGGGCCGCCATGAATGGGGCCAGTCTTGCCCAAGCCCCGCACCCGGAGGCCGCGACCTCCGAGCTCGATTCAGGAACAGGAACCCGCGTGAAGCTCGGTGCCTACCCAGCGGCATTAACCATAGGGGGCAGGCCAGTCGAGATCGTCTCGGTGTTCTGCGGCGCCTCGGAAGCATGGCCTTCGTCCGGCGCCACGTCGGACCTGCTCGTCTCCTGGCACCTTGACCAAAGCAGCGGCGGCGGGACCTACGCCTGGTGGGCCAACGGCAATGGGGACCGGATCGCCATAGCCGCAGCGAAGCGGGCAAGGGCCTTGACGGCTCGCGGCGTTTACGTGAGGCCATGGGCCGAGTTCAACGCCGACTGGGTGCACTTCGGGGCAGCCGCCGACTTCGTCGCCGCTTGGCGTCGGGTCCGCACCATCTTCAAGCAACACGCCCCTGGGGTGAAGTTCCTCTTCAACCCGACGACCGACACGTATGACGGCTGCTGGGATGTCCGGCAGGTCTGGCCCGGTGGCGCGCACGTGGACCTGCACGGACTCGATGGCTACAACTGGGCGCGGCCCGAGTACGGCGGATGGAGAACCTTCGACAACATCTACTCGGACCAGTACACCCGGCTGCAAGCCTGTGCGCCGTTGCCGGTCTGGGTCTGCGAGTTCGGGTGCGCAGAGCGCTCGGCAATGGGCGACAAGGGCCAGTGGTACCGGGACCTGGGTGACGTGATCCTGGCCCGCTATCCCCAGATCGAGGCCCTGGTCACCTTCAACGTCAACAAGGAAGAGGACTGGAGAGTCAACTCATCGGCCTCGGCCCTGAGCGGGTTCAGCGAAGCGATAGCCCGGTTGTGAGCGCCGGGTCTGGCGGGCGCTCCAGGGCCTTCGCCGAGCCCTGCTGGCACAATGGCTCCCGATGTCGACGACCACCGTTCTGCCGAGGCAAGCGTCGAGGCTGCGGATCGGGCCTTTCACCACCTCGCCGGTCGTGCTCGCGCCGATGGCCGGGATCACCAACCGGGCCTTCCGGCGGCTGTGCCGCGAGTTCGCGACGGCCGGAGCCGAGGCCGCCGGCCGCCCCGGACCCGGGGGCTTCTTCGTCAGCGAGATGATCACCGCCCGCGCACTGGTCGCCCGGAACGCCGAAACCATGCGCCTGCTCGAGCAGGATGGGGACGAGCTCCCGCGCTCGATACAGCTCTACTCCGTCGACCCGGCCACAGGGCGCGCCGCCGCCCGGATCCTCGTGCAGGAGAACCGGGCTGACCACATCGACCTCAACTTCGGCTGCCCCGTCCCGAAAGTCACCCGCAAGGGCGGTGGGGCGGCGCTGCCCTGGAAGCGCGAGCTGTTCCGGGCGATCCTCGGCGCCGTCGTGGCCGAAGCCGCTCGGCGGGAGGTGCCCGTGACGGTCAAGCTGCGCATGGGCGTCGACGCCGACCATCTCACCTACCTGGACGCGGGGGTCATCGCCGAGGAGGAGGGAGCCGCTGCCGTCGCGTTGCACGCCCGCACCGCCGCGCAGGCCTACTCCGGAACGGCCGACTGGTCGGCCATTCGATCCTTGAGCCAGCAGGTGAGCACCATCCCGGTGCTCGGCAACGGCGACATCTGGTCGGCGCACGACGCCGTCCGGATGGTGGAGGAGACCGGTTGCGACGGCGTCGTCGTGGGTCGGGGGTGTCTCGGTCGGCCGTGGCTGTTCGCCGACCTGGCGGCGGCGTTCGCCGGTTCTCCCGTGCGGGTGCAGCCCACGCTGGGCGAGGTTGCGGACACGCTGCGTCGGCACACGGCATACCTCGCGGGGTGGTACGGCGACGAGCAGCGGGCCTGTCGCGACATCCGCAAGCACGTTTCGTGGTATCTCAAAGGGTTCCCGGCCGGGTCGGCCGTTCGGGCGCAGCTGTCGCTGGTCGACTCCCGCGCCGATCTCGACGCGCTGCTGCGCCGCCTCGACCCGGACGTCCCGTGGCCCGGCGACGACGCCGAGGGACAGCGGGGCCGGGCCGGCACGCCGAAGCGGGTCGCGCTCCCTGAGGGCTGGCTGACCTCCCGAGACCTCACCGAAGCCCAACGGTGCCGCCTCGCCGAGGCCGAGCTCGACGTGTCAGGAGGCTGACGGTGCCCAGGGCCGGGGGCACCCGGGAGCGGCCGGCGGTGTTCTTCGACGGACCGGACGACTTCCGGGACTGGCTCGAAGCCAACCACGACACCGCGCCGGAGCTGTGGATGGGGCTCAACAAGCGCCACGTGAGCCCGCGCGGGCTCACTTACGAGCAGGCCGTGCAGGAGGCTCTCTGCTACGGGTGGATCGACTCGGTCGTGCAACGCATCGACGAGGACAGCAACCGCCAGCGCTGGACGCCGCGTCGGCGCGGCAGCGTCTGGAGCAACACGAACGTCGGGCTCGTGCAGCGGCTCACCGCCGAAGGCCGGATGCGCCCGGCCGGTTTGGCGGCGTTCGAGGCCCGCCGGGCCGACCGTTCGGGGCTCTACTCGTACGAGCAGGCGGAGACCGGGCAGTTCCCACCCGAGTATGCCGAGCGGCTGGCGGCGGCGCCCCGGGCTGCGGCCTTCTGGGCGGGGGCGACGCCGTCGTACCGCAAGACGTGCGTGCACTGGGTGCTGTCGGCCAAGCAGGTCGCGACCCGCGACCGCAGGATGGCCCAGCTCATCGCCGACTGCGAGGCGGGGCAGGTCATCAAGCCGCTGCGCTACGACGCCGAACCGGCTTGGGTGGCGCGGTTGCGCAACGGGCGTGGGTCCTGCTGACGTTTCGCTCCTGGTCATCCAACGCGGGGCGCACGTCGCTGTGGCCGAAGTCTCGGTATGCCGTTCGCGCCCGTTGTCTCTCAGATCTACCCGTCTACCGCCTTAGGTTGGTCGATGTGGTTCCCGCTATCGATGTGGCTCTGTTTCGGTCATGCCAACGCAGTGCTGTTGCGCGCGGTTGGCCTGACCGACACCGCCCCGACGGCCCTGCATGCCGATGAAGTACTCCCGGCGCGACAGGGAGCGCTGGGTGCGGGAAGACCCCGCCCACAAGCTCGGCGACCGGGACGACTTCGCCCGCGACCGTGCCCGGCTGCTGCATTCGGCCGCGCTGCGGCGGCTGTCGGCCAAGACCCAGGTGGTGCAGCCCGACGGCGACGACTTCATCCGCAACCGGCTCACCCACTCGCTCGAGGTGGCCCAGATCGGGCGCGAGTTCGGGGCGGCGCTGGGCTGTCACGCCGACCTCGTCGACACCGCGTGCCTGGCCCACGACCTCGGCCACCCGCCCTTCGGGCACCACGGGGAGGCCGTGCTCGACCAGCTGGCTGCCGACATCGGCGGCTTCGAAGGCAATGCCCAGACGCTGCGCGTGCTCACCCGGCTCGAGCCGAAGCGAGCGCATCCCGACGGGCGCCCCGCCGGGCTCAACCTGACCCGAGCCAGCCTCGACGCGACCACGAAGTACCCCTGGGAGCGCGGCGAAGGCCCATGCGGCACACCAAAGTTCGGCGCGTATGCCGACGACCGCCGGGTCTTCGACTGGTTCCGTCAGGGGGCGCCGCCGGGGCGCCGCTGCATCGAGGCCCAGGTCATGGACTGGTCCGACGACGTCGCCTATTCCGTGCACGACGTCGAAGACGCCATTGCCTCTGGACGTCTGGACCCACGGGTGCTGCACAGCCCGACCGAGACGAGCGCAGTTGCGGCACTGGCCCGCACGGCATACGCCGCGGACCTGTCGGACCACGAGCTCGTGGAGGGCCTGCAGCGACTGCTGTCGACGGGTCTGGTCCCCAGGCAGTTCACCGGCACGCGTACCGACCTCGCCGCGCTCAAGGACATGACCAGCCAGCTCATCGGACGCTTCTTGTATGCCGTCGAGGTCGCCACCCGCGGTCGGCACGGGTCGGGGCCGCTCACCCGGTTTGCAGCCGACCTGGTCATCCCGGACGAGGTCCGCGCCGAGTGCTCGATGCTCAAGGCCGTGGCGGCGCACTACGTGATGTTCTCTGACGAGCGCCGTGCGGTCATCGAGGGGCAGGCCGAGATCGTCACGGGCCTGGTGACGGCATACACTGAGCGACCCGAGCGGCTCGATCCCGACCTTGCGCTGGATTTCGCCCGAGCCGGCGACGACGCCGAGCGGCGACGGGTGGTGATCGACCAGGTCGCCTCCCTGACCGACCGCCGGGCCATCCACCTGCACCGCCGTTGGGCCTGAGCGCCTAACCTGTCCTGCGTCGGCATTCGGAAGGGGAGGGGCCAGGTGGCTGGGCGGATCCGCGCCGAGGACGTCACTCTCGTCAAGGAGCGCGCCGCCATCGCCGACGTGGTGGCCGAGCACGTCACCTTGCGGCGCGCCGGCAGCTCGCTCAAGGGCCTGTGCCCGTTCCACGACGAGAAGACCCCGTCCTTCAACGTCAACCCGGTGACCGGCTACTACCACTGCTACGGGTGCGGGGAAGGCGGCGACGTCATCTCCTTCCTCGTCAAGGCCGAGCACCTGTCCTTCACGGAGGCGGTCGAGCGGCTGGCTGCCAAGGCCGGCGTTCAGCTGCACTACGAGGCAGGCGGGGCGTCACCGGAGCGGCTGGCTCCGGGCCGACGCAGCCGGCTCGTGGAGGCGCATCGAGTGGCGCAGGAGTTCTATGCCGCGCTGCTGCTCGACTCGCCGGGAGCCCGGGCCGGACGGGACTTCTTGCGCGCTCGCGGCTTCGACGGGGCGGTCGCGAAGCGCTTCGGCGTCGGGTTCGCGCCGCGCGGCGGCGAGGAAGTGGTCGCCCACCTGCGCGCCAAGGGGTTCACCGATGACGAGCTCGTGCTCGCTGGCCTCGCCGGGCGGGGCTCGCGCGGGCTGTACGACCGCTTCCGCGGCCGGCTGGTCTGGCCGATCCGCGACATCACCGGCGACGTCGTCGGGTTCGGCGCCCGACGGATCTTCGATGACGATCGGATCGAGGCCAAGTACCTCAACACCTCCGAGACGCCGATCTATCGCAAGTCCAGCGTCCTGTATGGCCTCGACGCTGCGAAGAAGGCCGTCGCTCACGAGCGGACCGCTGTCATCGTCGAGGGCTACACCGACGTCATGGCCTGCCACGTGGCCGGCGTCGAGACCGCCGTCGCCACCTGCGGCACAGCGTTCGGTCCCGAGCACATCAAAGTCCTGCGCCGCATTCTGCGCGACGAGGCCGACCTCGCTCCGGCGCGCGTCGTCTTCACCTTCGACGGCGACGCGGCAGGCCAGACCGCCGCGATGCGGGCGTTCA
>JBIOUP010000133.1:0-18976 GCA_044867305.1 Dermatophilaceae bacterium | reverse complement strand
CGCCCGGGAGCTGATGACGGCATACAACGCAACGGCCGTGCAGCAAGATGTGCGCCGCGACGATCTGCTCAACGAGCTGCTTGCCTCCGTCGGCGAAGACACTCGGATCCGGCCGCCGCTGTACGTGGACTATGGCTCGCACATCACCATCGGGCGCCGTTGCTTCGCCAACTTCGGCCTGGTCGCCCTCGACGTCGCCCGCATCACGATCGGTGACGACGTGCAGATCGGCCCGAACGTCCAGCTGCTCACCCCGACCCACCCGATCGAGCCGGACAGGCGTCGCGACAAGTGGGAGGCTGCCCAGCCGATCAGCATCGGCGACAACGTGTGGCTCGGTGGCGGTGCCATTATCTGCCCCGGTGTCACGATTGGCGAGAACACCGTCGTGGGCGCCGGCGCCGTCGTCACCCGCGACCTGCCCGCCAACGTGGTGGCTGCCGGCAACCCGGCGCGCATCGTCCGTCGCGTCGACAGCTAGCGCCCCCCGCGGCGCCAACTCAACGAGTTTGCCCTCGCTCCATGATGCATCGTGGAGCCGGCAACAAGTCGTTGAGTTGTTGCCGGGGGCGGGGGCCAACGTCGTCTGCCGGACCCGAGGGGTCCCCGCGCCGGCTGGTCAGGGTCGTGGCAGCGCGACGGGCTGACGGGTGGTCCTGCGCCGGCTGCCAGGGTCGTGGCAGCGCGACGGGCTGACGGGAGGGGTCCGGCGCCGGCCGGTCAGGGTCGTGGCAGCGCGACAGGCTTGGCGCGGGTGAGCACCGTCTTCTGCTGCTCCGACTCCAGCTGGAGGTTGACGTTGTACGCGCCTTGCCCCTTGAGGTCAGGGACCCACACCTCGAAGCTGCCCGCATCGTGGGGCGTCTTCGGCGTGAGGCGGTAAGCGACGGTATCGGAGGTCCAGCTGACCGGGACGTCGAGACCGTCCAGGGACCACTTGAGCAACAGCGACTCGTCGTCGAAGCCCTCGACGTCCACGTTCACCGCGACGGCCCAGCCCAGCGGGTCCTTCTTCTTGCCCGAGGTGGAGGACTCGACCTTCGCCAAGGCCTGGGACAGCCGTTTGGCGACGTCATCCGCAGGGGGCGGAGTGCCTTCGGCGCCCAGCAACGTCGGCGGCAACATGCGCGCGAGCATCTGTGGCGGAACCGCATAGGGATCAAGAGCGGGCTGGCTGGTGACCGACTTCGAGAACGTATCGCTGGGCGGCCAGGCGAGTCCCACTCTGGTCGTTGTGGTCGCCGTGGCCGTCGTTGCGGGCGCGGCAGTCTTGGCAGGCGGCGAGCCGGTGGCTGTGGCAGGAGCGGTCTTTGCGGGAGCTGGCGTGACGTCAGCGGCCGGGAACCGTGCGGCGGAATCCTGGACGAGCACCGCGCTGTCGTTGACTGCGCCGTCCTTGGGCGCAAGGCCGTGCGGGCTGAGCGCGGCCGGCGGCGATGCCGGCCGCATCGGCGCGTCCGGGCCCGATGCGCTTGCGGTGAAGTCCGAGAGTTTCACCCGCTTGCTCACCTCAGCCAAGGTGATCGACGCGACGTGTTTGGCGGGGGGAGGGAAGAAGCGGTCATAGAGGCCGAACACCGAAAGGACCGCAGCCGCAAGCGCACCCGCGCCAACGACGATTGGCTTCAGGCGGCCCAACCACGAGCGTTGGGTCGTGCGCGGCTCGATAACCAACCCAACCTCCCTGCCGAGAGACGTCTCCGCTATCAAGGAGGGGCGCGTGGGCTGCCAGATACCGGCGAGTGGTCACGACTGGCGCAGCCACACCGCGATCTCGGTGCGAGTCGTGAGGTGCAGCTTGGCCAGGATGCTGCGGACATGCGACTCGACCGTGCGCACGGAAAGGACGAGCCGGTCGGCGATCTGCTGGTTGGTCAGCGCCTGGCCAACGAGCCCGGCGATCTCTGACTCACGCGAGGTCAAGCCGGCCCGTCGAGCCCGTCCGCTCGCCCCTTCGCTGGCCGGGGCGCCCGGGCCGGCCAGCGTGGCCAGCAGTGCACCCGCGCGGGCGAGCGGCCCTGGCATGTCGAGGCGCTCGAACTCGGCGGCAGCGGCCTCGGCCAGCTGCCGTGACCGGGCCGTGTCGGAGACAGGGTCCGAGCCGGTGGGTATGCCGGTGACCAGGCACTCCGCGAGGCCCAGCCGGGCCAGCGCCGCGAACGGCCGAGCGCCCAGCCGGTCGTCGACCTCGATGGCCCGCTGGAAGTGTCCAGCCGCCGCGCTCCAGTTCCCGAAGGTCAGGGCGAGCCATCCGTGGGGTAGCTCGTTCGACGCATGGCTGAACGGGGTCCCGCCACCATCACCCGCGCACCACTTGGTGACCGGCAACAACAGCCGGTGGCACTCTCGGGCGACCTCGGCGTCGCCCAACAGGATGGCGGCCTGGCCGACCTGCCCGACGGTCCCAACCCACCGCGGGCCGAGCGGCATCCGTGCCGGCACCTCTCGTAGTGGCGCGAACTGTGCACGGGCGGCGTCCAGTTCGCCCCGCAGGGCAAGGACGGTCGGCACGGATACCCTGACGAGCGGGATCGGCGGCGCGCGCCGAATGAGCTCGAGCGCGCCGGGCGGCACCTGAGCCGGGTCGCCTCGCAGGAGCGCGAGCTGAATGAAGAAGGCGTAGTACATCCCGACCATAGAGATGTCGCCGACGCGCTCGGCCAGGACATGTGCCGAACGCGCCAGCTCGCATGCCTCGTCGAAACTGCCCAGCATCGCTTCGCGAAGCGCCTTCAGCCGCAGGGCATGCCAGCGCGCGACGGGCGAGGCCCTGCGGTCCGCCACCCCCTCGATCTCAGCGACACACCGGTCCAGCGCGAGCAGGTCGCCGAGCTGCAGCGCGATGTCAGCCTGCCAGAGGTGCCCCCACAGGGCGCCCATCGTCGTTGTCGCCGTCGCCCCCAGGAGAACAGCGCGCGCGGCCAACTCGGTGCGCTCGGCGACTGCCTGCGGGTAGCTCAGCACGAGGTGGCGGGCGGCGACGGTCTCCAGCTCGGCAACCGGATCACCCGACGCGCGCGCGGTTCTCAGTGCGGCCGCCGAGAGGGCGTCCGCCGAGCCCGGATTGGTCGGATCGTCTTCGGGTTGGCCGGTCCCGGCGGTCTCGGCGGTCGCCACAGCGCACTGGGCCAACAGCCGGGCCCGCCTCAGCACATCGCCTTCCGGCAGCACGGCAAGGGCCCGGCGGCACATCCGCCCGACGGTCTGGGCCACATCGACCGATCCGATGCCCTGGGGAACGAGGGCCAGGTCGGCCATGAGCTCGACCCGGCCCGCGGCGTCGGCCAGATCGATTCCAGCCGAGCACGACCCGAGCGCGTCGGGGAGGCGGCCTGCGGCCCATTCGTGACGAGCGAGGTCGAGGAGGATCTCGGCCTGCTCCGACTCGCCGGCGCCGAGAGCGCGGGCCGAGGCGAGCCGAAGCCGGGCGAACTCGACGGCCTGCTCATGCGCGAGCGCCCGAGCCGCCGTGTCCGCCGCTCGCGCGGCTTGGTCGCGGCAATGCTGGGCGGCTTCGCGACCCTCGACCCGGCTCCAGTGGATGGCGCTCGGTCCGGCGAGCAGCACGTCCCCGGTCGCCTCAAACGCTGCTGCGATCCTCGCGTGTGCCTCAGCGCGCTCCGCAACGGTGAGCTCGGCAACGATTGCCTCGCGGACCAAGGCATGCGCGAAGGCCAAGCCGGTCGACCCGAAGTGCAGCAGCCCGCCCGACACCGCCGCCGATAGGTGCTCGCTGACCTCGGCGATGGGTCGGCCGGTGGCCGACGCCAGCACGGTTGGTGAGAGGCGCTCGCCGAGCACGGCGGCCGTGGCGACGGTATGCCGTGCCGCAGCCGGGAGGTCGCGAAAGGCGCCGACCAGCACGCCGCGCCAGCTGGGCCGCGCCGCAAGCGCTGGGCGGATGTCCGCTGCGCTGCCGGCACCCAGCTCCGACGTCAGGCTGCGGATGTAGAACGGGTTTCCTCCGGTCAGCGCGACAAGCTCGTCGACGTATGGCAGCCACGCCGACGTCTCCGGATCGCTGCCGAGCCACTGCTCCACGGCCGAGCGGCCCAGACCGCGCAACGGGATCGGCACGACATGTGCCGACCGGGCGAGGTCCCTGGCCACTCGCGCGAAGGGCGAGCGCTGCGCCGCCGCGTCGTCGCGAACCGTTGCGAGCACAAGGACGCGCATGGACGACAGCTCGGGGAGCACGTGACGCAGTGCGGCAACCGAGACGTCGTCTCCCCATTGGAGGTCCTCAAGCACGACCACGAGGCCGCACTCGGAGGCAGCGCCGCCGAGCGCGACGCGGATGGCCTCCCCCAGCCGGAACCTCGCGGCATCGTCGGGCTCGCGGCCCTCGGCACCGTCGAGCGCCCCGGCGAGCTCGGAAACCTCCCGGGCCACGCGCCGCCACGGCCACAACGCGGGCGCGCCGGGATCGTCCAGGCAGTACCCCTGCGCGATGCGCATCCCCACCCCGGCGGCGCGCTGCGCCGCCGCTTGCGCCAACCGGGTCTTGCCGATGCCGGCCGCACCGCTGAGCAGCACGAGCCGCCCGCTTCCGGCGAGCGCCGCACGGCATACGGCGTCGATCCGGGCCAGCTCACGTGCGCGCCCGGGTACCTCGGTCACCCCGCCAGTATTGGGCCCCTCGCCCGGATTTCAGTAGTGGGTTTGCGTGGCACCACTGAGGCGGTGTCGGGCCGCCGAACGCACAGTGGGCAGCAGCCGCCCCGCCCCTTGGGGGCGTCACCCACAGAAGGAGATCTCATGCACCTGCAGATTGTCAGCTTCGACGGTCCTCGCTCACCCGAACAAGTGGCCGCCAACGAGCGAGCCGGCCGCGAACGGATCGCGCCCCTCATCGATGCCGACCCCGAGCTGCGCGCTCGGCTATTCGCGGGGTACCACTGCGTCGGCGACGACGGCGCAGAGGTCACCGTGACCATCGCCGCAGACGAGGCCGCCTTCGACACCATGAAGCACCTCATCATGACGTCCGAGCTGTTGCCCGGCGAGGACCCGGCACTGCTGACCGGCCCCTCACGCGTGCAGCGGTTCGTCGTCCAGGGCGCCTTCGGTGCGGCCGCAAACGCGACCGCGGCGGCGGGGGCACAGCCATGACCGCGCACCCCTCGACGCAGCCACCCGCCCCGGCCGCCAGGACTCGGGCCGGGCGCTGGTCACTCGTCGTAGGTTCGGGCACGGCGCGCTTCAGCGTGCGGGACAAGCTCGTCGCAACGGTCCACGGGACGCTGCCCCTCGCTGGCGGGCTCGTCGTCATCGGTGCGGAGGGGGGCGCCGAGCAGGCCTTCGTGCAGCTCAGCGTCGCCGGTGTGTCGACCGGCAACCGGCGTCGGGACGCCGACCTGAGGAAGGCGAACTTCCTCGACGCCGCAGGGCATCCACTGCTTCGGGTCGAGAGTCAGCGGGCCATGCCGAACGAAACCGGCTGGGATGTGCGCGCCACGGTGTCGGCGCGCGGCACGTCGGCGCCGGTGCAGCTGGCAGTCGCGCGGGTCATGGAAACCGACGACGAGATCCACCTGCGCGTGACCGGCCGCCTGGACCGCCGCCCACTCGGGATCAAGGCCCCGACGTTCATTGTGGGCCGGTTCGTCGACCTCGACGTCGACGTTGTGTTCCGGCGAGACCGGGTACAGGACTGAGCAACGCTCAGACGATGGAGATGCGGGCGCTGCCCGGTCCTGACTGCGGAAGGTTGTGCACGTCAGGACGTAGACGACCTTCCGCAATCGTTGGCCCCCAAGCGACGCCGGAGGTGGAGCTCGATCAGGCCGGCCAGCCGCCGTAGGGCACGGTGAGAATCTCGAGATGATGGCCGTCGGGGTCGTCCCAGTAGAGACCCCGGCCGCCGTCGTTGGTGTTGATCCGGTTCGGTCGAGTGTGCCCGGGGTCGGCCCAGTAGGGCAGCCCGCGCGCAATGATCCGCTTGAAGATCTCGTCGAACTCCTGCTCTGAGACCAGGAACGCGTAATGCTGCGGATGCGGGCGGCCATGGTCGTCCGCGAAGTCCAACGACATGTCGTTGCTCAGCTGCACGACGACGAACGGCCCGAAAGTCGTGGGCTCGGCAAGCCCGAGGATCTCCACGAGGAACCGCGCGCTGGCATGCTTGTCGCTCACGTTGACGATCGTGTGGTTCAGCTTGATGCTCATCGGTCCACCGCCAGGCTCGGGTCCTCGCCTGCGGAGGTGTCCGCGAACGAGTGATGCTCGTGCGCGACCAGCCACCGGCCGTCCTGCTTGCGCAGCCCGATGGTGAGCCGCAGTCTCTGCCAGGGCTTCTCGGCCAGCTCCTGAGGCGTTCCGCACCGCAGCAGGGCGTGGGCGAACGCGACCGAGTCCCCGGCCGTCACGTCCAGCGAGGCCAGCTCGAAGACCGCCCCTTCCTCCAGCCACTGGAAGAAACCGGGCCAGGTTTGCCGGTATGCCGTGATGCCTCGCACTCCGTCGTACGGCGGAGGCACGTCGAACATCACGATGTCGTCGGCGTGGTCGGCAAGGACGCCGGCCATGTCACGGTTCTGCACCGCCTCGACCCAACGCTGGATCAGCGAGCGCACCTGCTCCTGGTCAGGCATGGTCGGCTCCGCTCGTCGCGTCCAGGTGCTCTCGGAAGAAGTCGAGGATGCGCCGGCGCGCATCCGAAGCCGAGGGTTCGTGGTAGCCCGAGGACGTGAACCGGTCAGCCAAGGAGAACAGCGCTCCGGACTGCGAATGGTCGTTCAGGAACGAGTGCCCAGCCTCGGGGTACTCCTTGATGTCGTGGTCAACGCCGAGCTCAGTCAGCGCGGCCTCCATCAGCGCAGCCGCACCCTTCAGGCGACTGTCTCTTGCGCCGAAGCTGGCGACGACGGGGCACGATCCGCGCAGATAGGCGGCTGTGTAGCGCCGCGTCGAGGGGCCGGCATAGTTGATGCTCGCCACGGCATACTCGCCTCGCGGTGCCAGCAACAGCGCGAACCCGCCGCCCATGCAAAAGCCGATGACGCCAATCCGCCCAGTGCAGTCATCCCGGCTGGCCAACGAGTCCCGGACCGCCTCGATCTCATCGAAGGAGCGGCCAACGCCTGCCCGCATGTCGCGCATGACACGAACGAGGCAGCGCACCTTGCCTCCTCCGGTCAACAGGTCCGGAGCTGCGGCCAGGTAACCCTCGCTGGCCAGCCAGTCCGCTTGGCTGCGCAGGTCCGCGCTCATCCCGTCGGCTTCGTGGATGACGACCACGCCCGGCCAAGGACCGTCGCCTTCCGGTGTGGCGAGGTAGACCGGCAGGTACCCCCGGGGCGTGGCGACAGTGAGCTCAGCCATGATGCCACCTAACCATGGTCGGTCATGCCAAACGGGTGCGTCAACGCACGCGTTTGGCCTGCCGCCGCCGCGTCTTACCGACTGGCCGGGACACCGAAGACCGCGTCATTCGCCCCAGTTCTGCCGTTGCGCCCATGCGCGGAGCGGGGTGAACGTGACGCCCAGTTCGGTGCGGGCGAGCGTCGTGTCGGGCGCGTTGAGCGGGTTGGGGAATGGCGGCATCTGGTCGTAGCCCATACCGATTCCCATGCCGAGCTGCGCGCCGAGCACGGGAGTGATCATCGAGCCATACTCGGTGCCGGTGATCTGCCGGAAGGTCACCGGGCGACCGACCACCTCGGAAAGGATGGCGGCCACATCCAGGAAGGTCAGCACGTCCGGACCGGCGAGCCGGTAAGACTTGCCACGCGAGGCGTCTGGGTTGGCGAGCGCCGCCGCAGCCGCGGCGCCGACGTCCTGCGACGTCACCCACGCGATGGGGTCGTCGGCGGGCCTCGGGTAGACGAGCTCCCCGCGTGCGACCAATGGGCGGGACCACGGCGCGGACAGATTCTCCATGTATGCCGTCGGAATGAGAACCGTCGCGCCCTGCTCCAGCAGCTGGTGGACGAGGGCAACCCGCGCGTCGAGCATAGGCACGCCGATCGGGGAGTCGGGCAGGGCGAAGCCGACGTTGACCACCAGATGTGCCCCGCCGCTGCGCAGCACGTCGAGGGCGGCCTGCTCGGCCTGGCCCCCGCCGGGTCCCGCGACGCCCATCGGGGTGTGGTAGTACACGGCGTCGACTCCCTCGGCGACCGCCCGCAGGCTGTCCAGATCGCGCAGATCGCCGACGGCTGGTTCGGCACCCCGCGCGACCAGGTCCTGCGCTCGGGTCGCGTCGCGCGTCAGGGCTCGCACCTGCCAACCTGCCTCCAGTAGAGCCAGTGCCGTGGGTTTGCCTTGCGATCCCGTGGCCCCCACGACCAACGCGGTTGCAGCCATCTGTCGTCTCCTCCTTGGTAACGCGGGCCTTGATTAGATGTATGGTACATGCATACTTGCAGCGTATCGTAGCGGTGTGGCAGGACGAGGGCAGGACCAGTTCGACGACGCCGTGGATCTCGAGCGTCTGGACGCCGCGCTGCTGCGCTTGCGCCGACTGTGGACAGCGCCGCGGGCGTTCGGTGGTCTGCGGATGGACGTGGGTTCTGGAGTGGAGCTGTCGACGGTGCTCGTCGTCGATGCGCTCATCGGCCAGGAGCAGCCGCACAGCGCGGGCGTCGACGTCAGAGGGGTCGCCATGCACCTGGACGTCGCGCCGTCCACTGCCTCTCGGCTCGTGGAGCGGGCGGTCTCCGCTGGCATGGTCGAACGGAGGCCGGCGTCCGCCGACGCTCGGCGCGTCGTGCTGCGTCCGACCAGAGCGGGCCGGCGCCTGCACAAGGCGGCCGTGCGGTTTCGCACCGACTACCTCGGCGCTGTGCTGCGGACCTGGCCGCGCTCAGAACGCAGGCACTTCATCGATCTGCTGGACCGCTTCGCCGACGCAGTCGCAGCGGCGCCGACCCGGCCGACCAGGTAGCTGGCCAATCGAAAGCGACGCACGCGAGGCTTCAGCCCAAGCTGCCCAGTAGGCAACCGGGACCGGTACAGCAAAGCCGGGGATCGTCCGGAAGACGATGTGGTCACCGGGCTTGACCGGGTGGGTGCATCCCTGCCGGAGGCATCCCCGGAGGCGGACCACCGGGGCCCATGCCGGGCGGCGGTCCAGCGGTCTGGAACGGCCCACCAACCTCACCCACTTCACGCTGCATCTCCTGCATGGCGACCATGTTCAGGCGCAACATGTCGTTGGCGCCGTCACAGGCCCACCCGATCCACGCGTCATTGAGGTAGCGCGCGGTCCGGTACTCCCGGGTCACGCCGTTGGAGCCCAGCACCTTGACCGCCGCCTCGGCTGCTTTGATCGCGGTGTCTGTCGCATAGGTCTTCGCGATCGGCACCTTCCCGAGGGCCGACTCAGACCCCGCGTCGGCTGCGCAAGCGGCATCCCACACGGCCAGCCGGGCCAGCTGGGTCTCCACCATCGCGTCGGCGAGCAGCCGGGCCACCGCCTGGTGCTTGATGATCGGCTGCAGCCAGCTCACCCGCTCACGGGCGTACTGGGTCGCGTACTCGGTCGCCGCCCGGGCCAGTCCGACGTGACATGCGGCAAAGCCCACGGCGATGTACGGGTATGCCGCGCCAAACACATCGGGCGCGAGGAACTCCTGCTCGCCGAGCAGGCGGCTCTTGGGCACCCGGACGTTCTCGAGCACGACCTCCGCGTTGTGGGCCGTCCTCCAGCCGATGAGCTGGGTCCGCCGCCCGACCGACAGGCCGGGAGTGTCGGCCGGCACGTAGAAGAACGACGTGCTCATGAACCCCGGCTTCTCGAGGTCGTTGCGGGCCATGACGAAGTAGGCGCTCGCGATCCCGGCGCTGGTGATGAACGAGGCTTTGGTGCCGTTGAGCACATAGTCGTCGCCGTCTCGACGGCTCGTGGTGCGCAGCCCGACCCTCGGGTCGGGGTAGGGGCAGAAGGTGTCGGAACCGGCCTGGTCCGCCTCGCTGCCGGCGCTCGCAACGAGGAAGTCGTCCGATGCACAGATCTCGCCGAGCCATTCGCGCTTCTGCGCCTGCGTCCCGCCGGCCACGATCACCCTCGGTGCCGTTGCCGCCAGGTTGAAGTAGGCCGAGGCGATGCCGGCGTCCACGGCCCCGAACTCCTCCTGGACCAGGGCGTTGTCCAGACAGCTGCCGCCGCCGCCGCCGTACTCCTGCGGGATCAGCAGGTGGGTGATGCCGAGCCTGGACGCCTTCTGGAACACCGGACGAACCAGGTCCCATGGCGTCGCTGTCGCGGGATCCATGCGCTCGACCTGCTCGACGATCGGGGCGATCTCCCGGGTGGCAAGGTTTCGCACGGTTCGTTGCAGCATCTGCTGCTCGTCGGTGAGGGTGAAGTCGACCATCTCCAGTGCTCCAATCAGCGGTGGGTTACGGGCCGACCTCCGGCTGCGGCGGTCATCCGGCACCGGCTCTCAACGGACGTCGTCGAGGATCTGACCGGTGCGGCCGCGCTCGACGATCTCGTCGAGCTTGCTGCCGAGGTCCAGGGGACTGTCGCGCAGCCGCCGTTTGGCGGCAAGCCCGACGTTGTGCGGGTCGCGGAAGAAGTCCGGTCGACGAGCATCGTGTGGGTCGAAGTCGGCCAGCCGGGATGACTCGCTGCGGTGAAAGGCGCACCCGGACACCAACCGGATGGCGTGCGCGCCGCAGCCCGGGCAGCTGGAAGGCGACTCCAGCTCGGTCAGCCCGAGCCACCGCGAGAACCGCACGCTGCAGGCCGGGCACCGATAGTCGTAGAGCGGCATCGTTCACCTCCAAACGGGGCGAGCACCATTGACAGCAAAGAGTGTTGGCCTGAACTGCCGGGCGGCCAGGTCAGCTGGAGTTGGTGTCGTGCTGGCCAGCGTCGCTCACCGGCCAGTCGGTCTGCAATCGGTGCTCGCTGTGACCCATGTCTCCTTGACGTCGGCTGCCGGTAAGAGGAGCCTGGGGCCAGTTAGTTGGGCTTCCAACGGTTGGAAAGGGAACGAGTATGCCGGTTGCGCGGGCAGATCTCAAGCAGTGGGCACGCGAGCATATGGTCGGCGTCGAGAACTGCACGTTCCCGTCGTTCACCGCGGACATGGCCGCTCTGGACGAGGAGGCGATCCGTCATGATGTGCGCCAGGCGATCGCCCACGGCTTCTTCTCGACGATGTGCTCGACCGAGACCGGCCTGTCGTTCGAGGAGGCCAAGCGGTTCGTCGAGATCGTCGCGGACGAGGGCAAGGGCCGCATCTCGGTCTCCACCGCGATCCTTTTCGACACGATGGCGCAGAACCGCGAGTTCCTGGTGCACGCCGAGGCCGCCGGATGCGACACCGCCCTGCTCGGGTACGCCCCCTCGTACTACCCCACGTCCGAGGAGCAGATCGAGCGCGTCACCCGTGAGATGTGCGAGCTGACCGACCTGGGCATCGTGCTGTATCCGAGCCCGCACTACAACTTCGGGCGGTTCCACCACAGCGGGTTCAACCCCAAGCTCATCGAGGGGCTCGCCGGAATCGACAGTGTGGTCGCGATCAAGGTCGGCGAGCCCGGCCTCGCGGCCGAGTGCGCGAAGCGGGTGGGTGAGCAGATCCTCGTCAACTGCCCGGTCGAGCGGTGGCTGCCGCTGTGCTGGCTGACCTTCGGTCAGCAGTGGATCGGGGCCGGGTGCTACGAGGTCTTCCAGTCACCCCAGAAGCCTTACCTGGTCCAGTACTTCGACCTCCTGCGCTCGGGGCGGTGGGACGAGGCCATGGACATCTACTGGATGCTCACGCCCCTGCGTGTCATGTTCGAGCAGCAGTTCAACCAGACGGTGATGTCCGGGACCTACCACTGGCCGCTGCAGAAGTACTACCAGTACCTGTCCGGCGGCAACGGCGGCTACACCCGCCAGCCGTGCATGAAGGTGCACCAGTTCGAGATGGACCCGCTGAGGTTCTCAATGCGGATGGTCGGGCTGAACCCTGAGGAGAGCGACGAAGCGTTCTACTACGGGCGGATGAGCTTCGCGAGAATGCAGGCGTCGGGTGCGGCGGCGAGCGCGTCCGCCGAGGCCCGCCCAGCCGCAGAGCCGGCTTCTCTCTCGAGCCTGACCCTGCCGAATGCCGATGACGAGCCGGTTGCCATGACGCAGTTCAAGGGCAATGTCCTCGTGCTGTACGGCGGCGCCCAGGGAGCAACCGAGGACGTCAAGGCCTGGCAGGCGGCCCTGGAGCAAGCGGCCGCGACGCGTGCGGACCTGTCGGTCCTGCAGCTCGCTCTGCTCGGCGGCCTACCGGCTTTTGTGCCCAAAGACATGGTCAAGGCGTCCATGCGCGAGGGGCCGGCCATGGTCCTGGACTGGGACGGCACGGCGCAGCGGTTGCTGGGCGTCTCCGATCCCAATACCGCCCACGTTTTCCTGGTCGACAAGGACCTCACCGTTGCCGCCACCTTTACGGGGGCATGTACGGATAGTGCCGTCGCGGCGCTGACTGCCCGCATCGACATGCTGCCCTAGGGCCGGCTGTGCGGCAGGCGGACCAGGCGGGGCGAGGACAGCGCGGGGCGAGCCGGCATACCGGCCGTCGCACATCCGCACGGCCAGACTTCGCCGACAACGTGCCCAAGCACCTCGCCGTGATCTGGCGGCACATGATTTCGTATGCCGGGCAGCGCATCGGGCGCCTGGGGGTGGGCGCGGGGCAGTATCCGTATCTGTTCGCGCTCTACAGCGCTGACGGGCAGAGCCAGCAGAGCCTTGCCGACGAGCTGCTCGTCGACAAGTCCTCGACGACGGCGGCCATCGACAAGCTCGAGGCACAGGGCCTGGTGGTGCGATCAGCCGATCCAACCGACCGAAGACGGCGGATCGTGTCGCTCACCAAGGCCGGGCGCAGCCTGCGACCGGACCTCGAAGCGGTGCTTGCCGAGACGACCGATGTGCTCCTCGCCGGCCTGACGCGAGCCGAGCGAAACACGCTGCACGATCTGGTGCGCCGAATTGCGCAGAACATCACCGAAGCCGACGGCGCCGCCTGACCGCGGACCCTTGTTGCCACCGTTACTGGCGAAGGAGGATGAACCCATGACGACAACAACGTCGATGCCGACCAGCACGCCCTGGGAAGGGGCGATCTTCGACGGCACCTGGCGCCCGGCCCAAGCCACGGTCGAGGTGCTGGAGCCGGCGACGGGCAAGACGCTCGCCACGGTTGGTGTGGGCACGACGGAGGCGCTCGACGCCGCCGTGACCAAGGCGCGGGAGGCGCAGCGGGAGTGGGGTCGGCTGTCGTACTACGAGCGGGCCAGCGTGTTACGCCGCGCTGCCGCCCTGTTGCGTGAGGACCGCGAGCGGGTGGTCCGTTGGCTGGTGCCGGAGTCCGGGTCCGGGCAGGGCAAGGCGCAGTTCGAGACCGGCCTGGTCGTCGACGAGCTGGACGAGGCGGCGGGGCTGGCGGCACAGCCGTACGGCGAGCTGCTGCGTAGCGTGAAGTCGCGGCTGTCGGTGGCGCGCCGGCTGCCAGTCGGGGTGGTTGGGGTGATCTCGCCGTTCAACTTCCCGGCCATCCTCGCCATGCGATCGGTGGCTCCGGCGCTCACGCTGGGCAACGCGGTGATCCTCAAGCCGGACGTGCGTACGCCGATCTCGGGCGGTTTCGTGTATGCCGAGCTGCTCGCCGAGGCGGGGCTACCCGAGGGCCTGTTCCACGTCCTCCCCGGCGGAGCCGACGTCGGTGAGGCGCTCGTGGCGCATCCCGGCGTACCGTGCATCTCCTTCACCGGGTCCACTCCGGCCGGCCGGGCGGTCGGTGCGGCGGCGGGCGCACTGATGAAGAAGGTGCACTTGGAGCTGGGCGGCAACAACGCCCTTTTGGTGCTGCCGGACGCGGACCTTGAGGCGGCCGCAGGCGTGGGAGCGTGGGGCTCGTTCCTGCACCAGGGTCAGATCTGCATGACGACCGGTCGGCATCTCGTGCACGCCTCGATGGTCGAGCAGTACACCGACACCTTGGCCGCAAAGGCCGAGGGCATTCCGGTCGGGGACCCGACCGACCCGGCCAACGTGCTCGGGCCGATCATCGACGAGGGCCAGCGCGACAAGGTCCACCGCCTGGTCACCGAGACGGTGTCCCAGGGGGCCACCCTGGCCGCCGGTGGGCGCTATGACGGGTTGTTCTACCGCCCGACCGTGCTTGCCGCGGTGCCCAGGCAGGCGCCGGCGTTCGCCGAGGAGATCTTCGGCCCGGTCGCCCCCGTGACGGCATACAGCAGCATCGACGAGGCGATCGATCTCATCAACGCCTCGGAGTTCGGCTTGAAGGTGTCCATCCTCTCCTCGGACGCCTACCGGGCGTTCGAGCTGGCCGACCGCCTCACCTGCGGCATGGTGCACATCAACGACGCCACGGTCGACGACGAGGCCGTCTGTCCGTTCGGCGGCATCAACGCCTCCGGCAGCGGCGGCGCCTTCGGCGGACACGCCAACCTCGAGACGTTCACGCACCAGCAGTGGGTCACCGTGCAGCCCGACATCGAGCGCTATCCGTTCTGACTCGGCGTCGAGGCCAACCCAACCGCAGCGGTCAAAGCCACGGCATCTTGACCGACCGGCTGTACTGCTCCCAGCGGGGGCCGAACGTGCGGGAGAGTTCGGCCTCCTCCGCAGGAGCGAACTTCCTCGACGCGAGGTAGAGGACCACCCCGAGTGCAAGCCCGAGCCAGGTATCGAGCAGGAAGCCGGCCCAGGGCAGAACCAGCAGAGCAACGCCGGTATAGAGCGGGTGCCGGACAACGGCGTACGGCCCGGTGGTGATGAGCGCTCCGCGCGGCACCTGTCGCAGGATCAGCAGGACGGTCCACATCCAGATCGCAAGCCCAACCAACAGAACGACAAACGAGAGAACCCGAAGAGCCGGGGGCGGCCCGCCTACGGCAAACACGGCGGGGAACAGCACATTGAGGACGACGCCGACCACCACGAAAGGCAGCACGACGAGGCCGATCTTGTCGCCGCTCCCGACCAGTACCTTCACGCGCATTCCTCAGGCCTCCGGCGGCAGGGTCACTCCGAACCCGGCCACCGCCAACCGCAGCACCACCTGGCCCGGGGCGAGCAGGTCGGCGATCCTCGCCGCGCTGAGCACCTCGAGCTCACCGAGCCGCACGGCATACCCGGCCGGCCCGGCCAGCCGCGCCCGCTGCAGCTCGATCGTGTTGTGCCACACCTTGCGCCGCGCCTCGCGCAGGAACCGCTTGCTGGCGCGCTCGTTGAACGGACGCAGCAGCCGGTCCGTCAGCCGCAGCGTCGAGTGTGCCGAGAGCTGCTCGTTCTCGGCCGCAACTCTCGACACGAGGATGTCGTCGATGCGCTCGTGGTCACGGCGGCGGCGGTCCAGCAGGGCGGGATGGGTGAAATCGGCGTCATCGATGACGGCAAGGAGGGCCTGCGGCAGGTCGTAGTTGATGTGCGCATTCATGCCGAGCAGCAGGTGGCGCAGCGGGGGCAGCGACGGTCGCGCCGCGAAAGCGAGCCGCCACGGCCGCGGCACCCGCCCGCCTGAGAGGTGGGCCTCGACGGCGTCGAGGTAGAGGTCGGCGAAGGCGACGTCCCAGTGCTCCACCCACACCGGGTCCTCGAAGCGGCCGGCGTCGATGTCGGCGCCTACGGCCACGGTCGTCCGACGGTAGGTCGCGAGGAACGCGGCGTGCGCCCGAAGATCCCCTGGCAGGGTCGCACCGAGACTCTCCATGCGCGCCAGGACGTCGCCGATGCCTCGCGTCCCGTCGCCGCCCACCTGATCCATCGCTCTCCCACGGCCAAGCAACAAGGGGTCCAGTCTCGCGCCACGGCGCCTGGGGGATGCGCAAAACCCTTAGGTCACGCCGACAACCCAGCACCGAGAGGTCAACAAGTGCGGTTATGGGAGCTCCATAGCAACATCTAACGACCTCTCGGCGTGGGTGGGGACGAGGATTTACATAGATCGACTATCTATATACAATGGAGACGTGACGGAACGACGGCTGGACCCCGAGCTGCTGCTGCTGGCCAGCGCCCGCCTGTCGCGGTGGGCATCGCGCTCCTCTGAGCTGGGACTGCCCGTCGCGGCCGCCCGGTTGCTTTCCCTCGTCGAGGAGCTGCAGCCGGTGGGCGTGTCGGCGCTGGCGCAGGCCGACCAGACCAGCCAGCCCACCATGAGCACACACGTCCAGCGCCTGGAGCGAGCCGGCCTGGTCAGCCGCGGGGCCGACAGCGGCGACGCGAGAGTTCGTCTTGTCCGACTCACCGACGAGGGAGCCGCCAAGCTGGCCGACGTCCGGAGGCGTCGCGCCGCGGTGCTCACGCCCTACCTGGAGCAGATGTCCGAGCCCGACCGGCGCCGGTTGGCCGCCGCCCAGGCCACCCTGGTCGAGCTGCTGGACCGTGTGGAACGGGCCCCAACCACGAGGAAGACCGCCTGATGCTGCGCAAGCAAACCAAGACCGTCTGGGTCGTCGCCTTCGCCTGTGTCATCTCGTTCATGGGCATCGGGCTGGTCGACCCGATCCTCAAACCGATCGCCGACTCGATGGACGCGACCCCGTCTCAGGTGTCGCTGCTTTTCACGAGCTACTTCGCGGT
Organism: Dermatophilaceae bacterium; assembly: GCA_044867305.1. Taxonomy (GTDB): domain Bacteria; phylum Actinomycetota; class Actinomycetes; order Actinomycetales; family Dermatophilaceae; genus Phosphoribacter. Next base: position 2,427 of record JBIOUP010000133.1, on the reverse strand, counting down.
GACGGGGCTGGCGATGCTCGCGACCGGCTGGGTCTCCAGCCGGATCGGCGCGAAGCGCACCCTTCTGCTGGGGGTCGCCCTCGTCATCGCCGGCTCGGCGCTCGCCGGCGCCCAGGCGTCGATCGAGGGCATCGTCGCCTTCCGGGGGCTCTGGGGGCTGGGCAACGCTCTGTTCATCTCGACCGCGCTCGCCACCATCGTGTCGGCGGCGGGTGGCTCCGTCGGGCAGGCGATCATTCTCTACGAGGCCGCCCTGGGTCTCGGCATCGCGATCGGCCCGCTCGTCGGAGGCGTGCTCGGCACGATCGGCTGGCGCTACCCGTTCTACGGCGTTGCCGTCCTCATGCTGGTCGCGCTCGTCGGCATCTACGTCGCGCTGCCTCGCTCGCCGAAGCCGACCACCCGCACGTCGCTTGCCGACCCGCTGCGCGCTCTTACCCACCCCGGCCTGTTGTCGGTCGCGATCACCGCCCTGCTGTACAACTTCGGGTTCTTCACGCTGCTGGCCTTCACGCCGTTCCCCATGCAGATGAACGCTTTCGGCGTCGGCTGGGTGTTCTTCGGCTGGGGTGTGCTGCTGGCCATCACGTCCGTCTTCGTCGCGCCATGGCTGCAGAAGCGGGTCGGCACGATCCCGGCGATCATCGGCGCTCTGCTGAGCTTCTCAGTGATCCTCGCCATCATGGCCATCTACACCGATAGCCGCGCGGTCCTGGCCGCCTGCGTCGTGATCGCCGGCGCCTTCCTCGGCATCAACAACACGCTTGTCACCGAGACCGTCATGAAGGTCTCGCCGCATCCACGCGGAGTGGCGTCATCGGCATACAGCTTCGTGCGCTTCGGCGGTGGAGCCGCGGCTCCCTGGATCGCCGGAATGCTCGGCGAACGGGTCTCCATTCACGCACCGTTCTGGCTCGGGGCGGCCACAGTCGCTGGCGCGGCCGTCCTCCTGGCGGCCACCCGCGGCCATATTGCGCACATCGACGCCGCTCCATCGCACAGCGTCGAGGAAGCCCAGCTCGTCACGGTCGGCGACGGCTGAGCAATCGAGCGCGACTGCTTTCTGAGTCGATGTGATACCGCGCCGGGTTGTCGACGCCGGTTGTCGACTCGGCAGCACATCGACTCGGCAGGCGCGTGGGCGACACCGTTGGCTCTGGGGGAAGGTGCCGTTGCTCTGCGCCTGCCTACCAGGGCCCGGGACGTCCCAGGCCGCCCAACAGGTGCCCGCCGCCCCCACCACCCGGCGGATCGCAGCAGGTGAGGGCCATCGCAAGAGCCGGCCGCAACGGTCAGGGTAAGGAAGGTTCTGGGGTGAGTCTCACGAGCCGGCCTGCTGTCCTTGGATCGCCTCGGCGGCGGCCGCCGGCGTGCTGGGAGGTTCCAGGGCGATGCGCGGCAGGACGCGGCGTAGCCACGTAGGCAGCCACCACGCTCGCGGCCCGAACAGACTCATCACGGTCGGGACGAGCAGGCAGCGGATCACCAGTGCGTCCAGCAGGACGGCGACGGCCAGGCCGAGCCCGAACTGTTGCAGCATCCGGTCGGGGCTGAGCAGGAACGAGGCGAAGACCACGATCATGATGCTCGCGGCGGCGGTGATCACCCCGCCGGTGGTTGCCAGCCCCTCCGTGATGGCTCGTGCGGCGTCCCCGTGGGCTCGCCAGTCCTCGTGCATGCGGGTCACCAGGAACACCTCGTAGTCCATGGACAGGCCGAACACGATGGCGAAGATCATGACCGGCACGAACGCTTCGATCGGTCCGGGTTGAACACCGAACCAGCCGTGTTGGAACACCAGGGTGATGACTCCCAGGCACGCGCTGATCGACAGGATGTTGAACACGGCGGCCTTCAGTGGGATCAGGATCGACCCGAAGACCACCATCAGTAGCAGCGCGGACAACCCGACCACGGCCAGGATGAAGTAGGGCAGCCTGGATGCCACCGCTTCGGAGAAGTCGGTGACGGCGGCCGGGGTCCCGCCAACCAGGTAGGTGGCTCCGGTCGATGCGGAGACCGCGGGGAGCACGTCGGTGCGCAGCCGGTCCACCAGCGCGGACGTTTCGGCGGCCTGGGGGGCGGCGGTGGGGATGACGAACACGAGCGCGCCGCTGCCGTCGGGCAGAGGTTGGGCTGGGGCCACCGCGGCGATCCCGCCGGTGTGCTCCAGGACGGCCTGCACCCGGGCCCCGTCAAGGTCCGCGCCGGTTGCCAGGACTGCTAGGGCGCCGTTGAAACCGGGCCCGAAACCCTGGGCGAGCAGGTCGTATGCCGCGCGGCTGGTCCGCTTCGGCGAGTCGGTCCCGGCGTCGGCGATACCCAAGTGCAGCTGGGTCACCGGCGCGGACAAGCCGATCAGCAGTACCAGGGCCGCCAGGATCGCCGGCCAGCGGAACCGCCGAGCCCACTGGTCCCAGACCCGCC
>JBIOUP010000132.1:0-10302 GCA_044867305.1 Dermatophilaceae bacterium | reverse complement strand
AGATGTGGGCCAGCACCTTGTGCCCGTTGCTGAGCTCGACCCGGAACATCGCGTTCGGGAGCGCCTCGACAATGGTGCCCTCGATCTCGATGACTCCGTCCTTCTTGGCCATGTCCTCCGTCAATCTGCTGGTGGCGTGCTCTGAGCCATCACGAAGCCCACCTGTGGTCCAGGGTTGCCCGCAGGGCGCCGGAGCACACGACACCCAACGTCCAATCCTACGCGAGGACCGGCTGACCCTGAAATCCAGGGGCGCGTAGACGGTTTTGCGCAATTGCGCCGCGCAGCGCGTCGAGAGATCCGTTGTTGCTCCTATTCGAGGTCCTTGACAGCGCTTTCCGAGCTCTCGCCGGGCTGGTTCGCCTCCTGCTCGCGCACCGGCGCGTAGGCAACCCCCAGCTCACCGAGGCGACCAGCTCCCCCGTCCAGGGCAGTCAGCACCCATAGCCCGCCGTCGCGCACCGCCACAGTGTGCTCCCAATGGGCTGCTCGTGAGCCGTCCTCGGTGACGACCGTCCACTCGTCGTCGAGCACCCGGGTCCGGGCCGACCCCAGGCACACCATCGGCTCGATGGCCCCCACGAACCCCGCACGCACGAGCGGCCCTCGGTCGCGAACGGCGTAGTTGAAGATCTGCGGCTCCTCGTGCATGTGACGCCCGATGCCGTGCCCGACGTAGTCCTCGACGATCCCGTACGGGCGCCCGTCCGCACGGGCAGCAGCCTCGATGCTGGCCTCGACGGCCTCGCCCACGGCATACAGCCGCTCGTCCACCCGCAAGGCGGCGATCCCGGCCCACAGCGCGTCCCGGGTCACCTGGGCAAGGCGCAGGTCGAACGGCCGCGCCGCCGCGTCCCCGCCGACGACGAGCGAGATCGCTGCGTCGCCATGCCAGCCAGCCACAATGGCGCCGCAGTCGATGGACAACAGGTCGCCCTCGCGCAACACCAAGGGTCCGGGTATGCCGTGGACGACCTGCTCGTTCACCGACGTGCACAGGGTATGCCGGTAGCCGGGCACCTCGGGGAAGGAGGGCGTCCCGCCATGGTCGCGGATGAAGCACTCCGCCAGCCCATCCAGCTCGAGCGTCGTGCGACCCGGCAGCGCCTGCTCGGCAAGCAGGTCCAGCGTCCGGGCGACCAACAGCCCAGCCGCGCGCATGAGCACCAGCTCCTCGTCGGTGCGCGCGGGCGTGGTCCGGCGGCGGAACAAGCTCAGTCCTGCACGCCCTCGACCGCAGCCGCGAGGCGGGCGGCGACCTCGTCGACCTCGCCCATCCCGTCCACCCGGATGAGCACCCCGTGCTCGGCATACAGGTCGGTGAGTGGCTCGGTCTCAGCGCGGTAGATGGCCATCCGCTCGCGGATGACCTCTTCGGTGTCGTCGACGCGCCCTTGCTCCGCGGCCCGGTTCAGCAGCCGGGTGACGAGGACGTCCTCGTCGACGACGAGCTCGAGCACCCCGCCGATGCGGTGCCCCTGGCCGGCCATGAGCTTGTCGAGGAAGTCGACCTGGCCGACGGTGCGGGGGTATCCGTCCAGCAGGAACCCCTCGCTGGCGTCGGGTTCGGTCAGGCGGCCCTGGACGATCTCGTTGGTCAGCTCGTCGGGAACGTACCCGCCGGCTGCGGTGATCGCCTGGACCTGCTGGCCGATCTCGGTCTGGTTCTTGATGTGGTGACGGAAGATGTCGCCCGTCGAGATGGCCGGGATCCCCAGCCGCTCGGCGATCGCGGTCGCCTGGGTGCCTTTCCCGGCGCCGGGCGGCCCCATGAGGATGAGTCTCATCGCAGGAACCCTTCGTAGTTCCGTTGCTGCAGCTGTGCCTGGATCTGCTTCACCGTCTCCAGCCCGACGCCGACGATGATGAGGATCGACGTCCCGCCGAACGGGAAGTTCTGGTTGGCATTGAACAGCTTCAGCGCGACGAGCGGAATGAGCGAAATCACAGCGAGGTATATCGCACCTGGCACGGTGATCCGGTTGAGCACATAGGCGAGGTACTCGGCCGTCGGGCGCCCGGCCCGGATGCCTGGGATGAAGCCGCCGTAGCGCTTCATGTTGTCGGCGACCTCGACCGGGTTGAAGGTGATGGACACGTAGAAGAAGGTGAAGAACAGGATGAGCGCGACATAGACCGCCATGTAGACGGGGTGGTCACCGCGGACTAGGTTCCCGGTGATCCACTGCACCCATTCCGGTGGCGCCGATCCGTCCTGGGGAGTGGCGAACTGCGCGATCAAGGCCGGCAGCGCCAGCAGCGAGCTGGCGAAGATGACCGGGATGACGCCGGCCATGTTGACCTTGAGCGGGATGTAGGTCGAGCTGCCGCCGTACATCCGGCGCCCGACCTGCCGTTTGGCGTACTGCACGGGAACACGGCGCTGCGACTGCTCGACGAAGATGACCAGCGCCATGGTGAGGAAGCCGACCAGGATGATCCCGATGAAGACATCCCAGCGCCCCTCCTGCTGCTGGATCGCCCACAGCGAGCCGGGGAAGCCTGCGGCGATCGAGGTGAAGATGAGCAGGGACATGCCGTTGCCGATGCCGCGGTCGGTGATCAGCTCACCGAGCCACATGATCAGCCCGGTGCCCGCAGTGAGGGTGAGGACCATGAGCATGATCGTCGGCAGCGAGTCGTCGACGAGGATCTTGGTGCACTTCGGACCGAAGATCTGTGAGGGGTTGCGCGCGAAGGTGATGAGCGTGGAAGACTGCAGCACCGCTAGACCGATGGTGAGGTAGCGGGTGTACTGGGTCAGCTTCGTCTGACCGGCCTGGCCCTCCTTCTTCAGCGTCTCGAAACGCGGGATCACCACGGTGAGCAGCTGGATGATGATGCTCGCCGTGATGTAGGGCATGATCCCCAGCGCGAAGACCGACAGCTGCAGCAGCGCACCTCCGCTGAACAGGTTGGCCAGGCCGATGAACCCCGACTGCGGGTCTGCAGTGGCCAGGCATTCCCGCACGAGCGAGTAGCTCACCCCGGGAGTCGGAATCGCCGAGCCGAGCCGGAAGATCGCGACGATGAGCAGGGTGAACAGCAGCTTCTGACGCAGGTCCGGCGTCCGGAACGCCCGTGCGACGGCTGAGAGCACCCTTGTCCTCCTGTCGCGCGCTGGCGCGCGTGGCTAGTTCCTTCCGATGCAGTATGCCGGTGACGCGCGCCTCTAGAGGGCGGTCGCGCTACCCCCGGCCGCTTCGATCTTGTCCTTGGCCGACGCCGAGAACTTGTGGGCAGTGACGTTCACCCGGACGGACAGCTCACCCGTGCCGAGCACTTTTACCGGTTGGCCTTCGCGGACCGCTCCCTTGGCGGCCAGGTCATCGACCGTCACGGCGCCTCCGTCGGGGTACAGGGCGTTGAGCCGGTCCAGGTTGACGACCTGGTACACGGTGCGGAACGGGTTCTTGAACCCGCGCAGCTTGGGCAGGCGCATGTGCACCGGCATCTGCCCGCCTTCGAAGGCCGCCGGCACTTGCTGGCGGGCCTTGGTGCCTTTGGTGCCTCGCCCAGCGCTCTTGCCCTTGGAACCCCCGCCGCGACCCACACGGGTCCTTGGGGTATGCGCGCCGGGGGCGGGCCGCAGGTGATGGACCTTGAGCGCGGATCCCTCTGCCTTGGGGCTTTGCGCCCCGGTCGGGGTCTCAGCCACGGTTACTCGACCTCCTCCACGGTGACCAGGTGGCGCACCGTCTTGACCATGCCCCGGACCTCGGGCCGATCCGGCTTGACGACGACGTCGCCGACTCGCTTGAGGCCCAGGGTGCGTAGCGTCTCCCGGTGGTTCTGCTTGCCGCCGATGCCGCTGCGGGTCTGGGTCACCTTCAGCTGCGCCATCAGAGACCAGCCTTGGCTGCTGCCGCACCGGCAGCCTGGGCCCGAAGCATCGCCACGGGCGCGACGTCCTCGACGGGGAGCCCGCGGCGGGCCGCGACGGATTCCGGTCGCTCCAGCGCGCGAAGCGCATCGACGGTGGCGTGGACGATGTTGATGGCGTTGTCGGACCCGAGCGACTTGGTCAGCACATCCCGCACTCCTGCGCAGTCCAGGACCGCGCGCACCGGGCCGCCCGCGATGACGCCCGTGCCTGGAGAAGCCGGGCGCAGCATGACGACACCCGCCGCAGCCTCGCCCTGGACCGGGTGGGGAATGGTGCCCTGGATTCGCGGGACCTTGAAGAAGGCCTTCTTGGCCTCCTCGACCCCCTTGGCGATAGCCGCTGGCACCTCCTTGGCCTTGCCGTAGCCGACGCCGACGGTGCCGTCACCGTCTCCGACGACGACGAGCGCAGTGAAGCTGAACCGGCGCCCACCCTTGACGACCTTGGCGACCCGGTTGATGCTCACCACGCGCTCGAGGTACTGGCTCTTCTCGGCCTCACGTGACTCACGCCGGCCCTCCCGGCCCTCGCGTCCGCCTCGGCGGCCCCGGTCGGAGCCGGGCTCGCCGGCTGTGCCGGTGGTTCGGCGTTGCGGTCCGGGCATCAGCGCTTCCTCATCTCGATCATTGCCTCAGCTTGGTTCGTGCTTGTTCGATCGCCGCTCACAGGGCAAGGCCCGCTTCACGCGCGCCGTCGGCGATGGCGGCGACCCGGCCGTGGTACTTGTTGCCGCCGCGGTCGAAGACGACCGAGGCGATGCCGGCGTCCTTGGCGCGTTGGGCCACCAGCTCTCCGACCTTCTTGGCCTTGTCGGTCTTGTCGCCGGCGAAGGAACGCAGGCCGGCTTCCATCGTCGAGGCACTCACCACGGTCTTGCCGACGCTGTCGTCGACGAGTTGGACGAACAGATGCCGGCTCGAGCGCGAGACGACGAGGCGGGGCCGCTCGGGGGTGCCGGTGATCTTCTTGCGGGCGCGCACCTGCCGGCGCACGCGGGCAGCCGCCCGGCCCTGGGCGCGCTTGACCGTCATTGCCATGGCTACTTACCAGCCTTCCCGACCTTGCGGCGGATCTGCTCGCCTGCGTAGCGCACGCCCTTGCCCTTGTACGGGTCGGGTTTGCGCAGCTTGCGGATGTTGGCGGCGACCTCGCCGACCTGCTGCTTGTCGATGCCCTGCACGAGGAACCGGGTGGGCGCCTCGACGACGAAGGAGATCCCCTCGGGCGGGTCGACGGTGATGGGGTGGCTGTAGCCCAACGCGAACTCCAGGCTGGCGCCTTTCGCGGTGACGCGATATCCCGTGCCGACGATCTCCATCCGCTTCTCGTAGCCCTGGGTGACCCCGAGCACCATGTTGTTGATGAGGCTGCGGGTCAGCCCGTGCAGCGAGCGTGACACGCGTTCGTCGTTGGGCCGGTTCACCTCGATAACCCCGTCGGCACCCTGTCCCACGGTGATCGGCTCGACGACGGTCAGCGCGAGCTGGCCTCGAGGACCTTTGACGCGGACGTCGCGCCCATCGATGGTGACATCGACCCCGGACGGGACAGTGACCGGCATACGTCCAATTCGTGACATGACTTGCCCTTACCAGATGTAGGCGAGGACTTCCCCGCCCACGCGTTGCTCGTGGGCCTGCCGGTCGGTGAGCAGCCCGGTGGAGGTCGAGATGATCGCTACCCCGAGGCCGCCGAGCACCCTCGGCAGGTTGGTCGACTTCGCATAGACCCGCAGGCCCGGCTTGCTCACCCGCCGCACGCCGGCGATGGAGCGCTCGCGGTTGGGCCCGTACTTGAGCTGGATGGTCAGCGTCTTGCCGACCTGAGCCTCCTGCACCGACCAGCCGGCGATGTAGCCCTCCCGCTGCAGGATCACCGCGATGTTGGACTTCAGCTTGGAGAACGGCATGGAGACGCTCTCGTGGTGCGCCGAGTTGGCGTTGCGGACGCGTGTCAGCATGTCCGCGATCGGGTCGGTCATTGTCATCGCGATGCTCCGCTCTTGCTCTGCACGTCTCTCACCACGAGCTCTTTGTCACGCCGGGCAGCTCGCCGCGGTGAGCCATCTCCCGCAAGCAGATCCGGCACAGGCCGAACTTGCGGTAGACCGAGTGCGGCCGCCCGCAGCGCTGGCAGCGGCTGTAGGCCCGGACCTTGAACTTGGGCTTGGCGTTGGCCTTGTTGATGAGCGCGGTCTTGGCCATATCAGTTCTCCCTCACGTCAGTCTCCGTCACACGTCGCTTCGTCACGCGTCACGGAACGGGAAGCCGAGGGCCTTGAGCAGGGCCCGGCCCTCATCGTCGTTGGTGGCCGTGGTGACCACGGTGATGTCCATACCGCGCACCCGGTCGATGCGGTCCTGGTCGATCTCGTGGAACATCGACTGCTCGTTCAGGCCGAAGGTGTAGTTGCCGCGACCGTCGAACTGGCGAGGTGAGAGCCCCCGGAAGTCACGGATGCGGGGCAGGGCCACCGTGACCAGCCGGTCGAGGAACTCCCACATCCGGTCGCCGCGCAGGGTGGCGTGGGCCCCGATCGTCATCCCCTCGCGCAGCTTGAACTGCGCGATCGACTTGCGGGCCTTGGTGACCAAAGGCTTTTGCCCGGTGATCGCAGTGAGGTCGCGGACCGCGCCCTCGATGAGCTTGCTGTCCCGGGCCGCATCGCCCACGCCCATGTTGACGACCACCTTGACGACCCGCGGCACCTGCATGACGTTGGCGTAGCCGAACTGATCGCGCAGGGCCGGCTTGGCGTGGTCCTGGTAGCGCACCCTGAGCCGCGGCTTGGCCTCGACACTGGCCTGAGGGGTCTGCGTGTTCTGCGTCATCTGGCTCACAGGTCCTTACCCGAGCGCACTGCGACTCGCACCCGGTTGGCCTTCGGCCGCCCGTTGCGCTCGACAATCTCGACCCGAGTCCGCACTCGGGTCGGCACCTTCTTGTCGGGATCGACGATTGCCACGGTGCTCACGTGGACGGGCGCCTCGGCGTGCACGAGCCCGCCGGTGCGCGAACCACGAGCGGTCGTACCGGACTTCACGTGCTTGGTCACCCGGTTGATGCCCTCCACGAGCACTCGCTGGGTATCCGGATACACCGCGATGACCCGGCCTTGTTTGCCTCGGTCACCGCCGTTCTTCTGCGATCGTCCGGAGATGACCTGCACGAGGTCGCCCTTCTTGATCTTCATCTTCGGCATGGCTCACAGCACCTCAGGGGCGAGCGAGATGATCTTCATAAATTTCTTCTCCCGCAGCTCGCGGCCAACCGGGCCGAAGATGCGCGTGCCACGTGGGTCACCGTCCGGCCGCAGGATCACCGCGGCGTTCTCGTCGAACTTGATGTAGCTGCCGTCCGGTCGACGACGCTCCTTGACGGTGCGCACGATGACCGCCTTCACGACATCGCCTTTCTTCACGTTGCCGCCCGGGATGGCGTCCTTGACCGTCGCCACGATCGTGTCGCCGATCCCGGCATACCGCCGCCCCGAGCCACCCAGGACCCGGATGCACAGCAGCTCCTTGGCGCCGGTGTTGTCCGCGACACGCAGCCGCGACTCCTGCTGGATCACTTGGCCTTCTCCAGGATCTCGACGACTCGCCAGCGCTTGGTCGCCGACAGAGGCCGGGTCTCCATGATGAGCACCCGGTCACCTAACGCGCATCCGTTGGCTTCGTCGTGGGCCTTCACCTTGCTGCTTCGGCGCAGCACCTTGCCGTACAACGGGTGCTTGACGCGGTCCTCGACCTCGACCACGACGGTCTTGTCCATCTTGTCGCTGATCACATAGCCCTGGCGCGTCTTGCGTTCGCCCCGGTGCGGGCCTGTGGCCGCCGGTTCGAGCGCTGCGGCTGCTGGAGCGTCGGGCTGTCCTGCCGGCGTCTCCAGCACGACCTCCACTGCGGGTTCGGTGGCTTCGGTGTTCACCTGTTCGCTCACTTCGACTTCTCCTCGGCCTTCGCGGCCTTTGCCTGAGCTTTCTCGGCCTTGCGGGCCTCTCTCGCGGCCCGCTTCTCGGCCTTGGCGTCGCGAACCGCCACCGCGGCCTCGGACGTCGGCACCGGAGTGGAGATGCCCAGCTCGCGCTCGCGCAGCTCGGTGTAGATGCGAGCGATGTCCTTCTTCACGGCGCGCAGCCGGCCGTGGTTGCCCAGCTGTCCCGTGGCTGACTGGAAGCGCAGGTTGAACAGCTCCTCCTTGGCCTTGCGCAGCTCCTCGAGCAGCCGCTCGTCATCGAAGCCGCGCAGTTCGACAGGGGCCAGCTCCTTACTGCCCACCGCCATCAGACGTCACCACCTTCTCGCCGCACGAACCGGCATTTCATCGGCAGCTTGTGCATCGCCAGCCGCAACGCCTCACGGGCCACCGGCTCGGTCACGCCCGACAGCTCGAACATCACTCGGCCCGGCTTGACGTTGGCCACCCACCACTCGGGGGAACCCTTGCCCGAGCCCATGCGCGTCTCGGCCGGCTTCTTGGTCAGCGGCCGGTCCGGGTAGATGTTGATCCAGACCTTCCCGCCTCGCTTGATGTAGCGCGTCATCGCGATACGGGCGGACTCGATCTGGCGGTTGGTGACGTATGCCGGCTCCAGGGCCTGGATGCCATAGTCACCGAAGGCGATCCGCGTGCCGCCCTTGGCCGCGCCGGAGCGACCCGGGTGATGCTGCTTGCGGTGGCGAACTCGACGTGGGATCAACATGACTAGACCTGCTCGCTCTCGGTGCCGGACGCCGCCTCGGCGGGGCTAGCCGCGGCGTCGGCGGACGGCATACTCTCGCGCTCACCGCGACGGGCGCGGGTCGGCCGGTCGGCACTGTCGCGACGAGGGCCACGCGACGGGCGAGGTGCCGCAGCCTGCTGCTGGGCCAGCTCGCGGGCGGTCATGTCGCCCTTGTAGATCCAGACCTTGACCCCGATCCGCCCAAAGGTCGTGCGTGCCTCGTAGAAGCCGAAGTCGATGTTGGCCCGCAGGGTGTGCAGGGGCACCCGTCCTTCGCGGTAGAACTCCGAGCGCGACATCTCGGCTCCCTGCAGCCGTCCCGAGCACTGCACGCGGACGCCCTTGGCGCCAGCCCGTAGGGCCGACTGCATGCCCTTGCGCATGGCGCGACGGAAGGACACCCGCGCCGAGAGCTGCTCGGCGATACCCTGCGCGACCAGCTGCGCGTCGATCTCCGGGTTCTTCACCTCGAGGATGTTCAGCTGCACCTGCTTGCCGGTCAGCTTCTCCAGCTCGCTACGGATGCGGTCGGCCTCAGCGCCGCGGCGGCCGATGACGATGCCTGGACGAGCCGTGTGGATGTCCACCCTGACCCGGTCGCGGGTGCGCTCGATCTCCACCCGGGAGATGCCGGCCCGCTCCATGCCCGACTCCATGAGCCGGCGGATCTCGACGTCCTCTTTGACGTAGTCGCGGTAGCGCTGGCCCTCCTTGGTGGAGTCGGCGAACCAGCGGCTCTTGTGCTCGGTGGTGATCCCCAGGCGGAAGCCGTTCGGGTTGACCTTCTGTCCCATCAGCGGGCCCTCCTGCGGCTGCCGATCTGTGGCTGCGTCACGACGACGGTGATGTGGCTGGTGCGCTTGTTGATCCGGGCCGCCCGTCCTTGGGCGCGGGGACGGAACCGCTTCATGGTCGGGCCCTCGTCGACGTATGCCGCGGACACCACCAGGGCGCGCTCGTCGAACGCCTCCGAGTCGCGGTCGGCCTTGACCCGGGCGTTGGCCATCGCGCTCTGCAGGACCTTGCGGACCGGGTCGGACGCGGCCTGGGGAGCAAAGAGCAGCAGCGACACCGCATCAGTGGCCGTCTTTCCACGGATGAGGTCCGCTACCCGCCGCGCCTTCATCGGCGTGACCCGCACGTGGCGCGCGACCGCCGAAGCCTGGACCGCGATGTCCTCGGGTGCGCCCTGCTGAGCGAGCTTCGTGGCAGCCATCAGCGTCGACGCCCCTTCTTGTCGTCCTTGACGTGACCCTTGAAGGTCCGCGTCGGGGCGAACTCACCGAACTTGTGGCCGACCATCGACTCGGTCACGAAGATGGGAATGTGCTTGCGCCCGTCGTGCACGGCGAAGGTGTGCCCGAGCATGTCCGGGCTGACCACCGAACGGCGGGACCAGGTCTTGATGACGTTCTTGGTCCCTGCGGCGTTCTGGGCGTCGACCTTCTTCTGCAGGTGCTCGTCGATGAACGGGCCCTTCTTCAGGCTCCGTGGCATAGCTCAGCCCTGTCCTTTCTGGTTCGGCTCCGCGCTCGCTCCGCTCCTCGGCGCTGACGCGCCTGCGATGCTCACTCGCTGTCGCCTCAGCATCCCTTGGTTCGGCTCCGCGCTCGCTCCGCTCCTCGGCGCTGACGCGCCTGCGATGCTCACTCGCTGTCGCCTCAGCATCCCTTGGTTCGGCTCCGCGCTC
>JBIOUP010000131.1:0-16542 GCA_044867305.1 Dermatophilaceae bacterium | reverse complement strand
CAAGGCGCCGCGGGCAAGGCGCCGCGGGCAAGGCGCCGCGGGCAAGGCGCTGCAGGCAGATCGCCCGGCTCACTGCGGGTCGAACTCGGCAAGCAGTGTCGTGGCTCGCTTGCGAACGGACTTGAGTGGCCCAGCCTGGTGCCTGCGCAGCTGACCGGTGAAGAACTCGCGCAGGGACGGGTCGTCCCGCACGAACCTCGCGAACACCGCCAGGGTGTAGTTCAGGACGATCCAGTCCGTCGCCTGTTCGAGGTTGCGGCGGAGGATCGCGACAGCTGCCGCCCGTTGGCTGCCGGTCAACGACACCTCACCGAGCATCTGCGCCAGGTGCCACTGGACAGAGGGCTGTTCGATGCGCGCGCCCTCATCGAGCAGGCGGTCGACGAAGGGGAGAACCCAGTCGGGATGCTGCCGACACACCTTCTCGATCGCGTCGGCAGCGCGCATGCGCACGATCTCGTCCGCGTTGAAGAGGCACTCAAACAGCTCGTCGAGCAGGCCCCGGTCGGCGAGGACGTCCGCGACGACCTCCTCGGTGCGGCCGAGCGAGCGCGGACTGCCGCCGGTGAGCCGTGCCTCGATACTCACGTCAGGGAGAACTCGACTCGTGCGGGTGAGCCAGGATCTCTCGGGCTACCGCCGCAGCTGTGGTCAGCGCCATGTGCACCGACCCGCCATCGCCGCTGGCATCGCCGACACTGAACACGCCGAGCCGTGGGTTGAGCTCGCTGGCCGAGGCATCCAGGTCCCTTCTGGGCTGCACACCCATGGAGACGATGACCGGCCCCGGCGCGTGGATCCCCTCCTGGCCCCCTGGACCCCGAACGCGCAACCGGTCGCTTTCTACACCAACGATCCTCGCATCAAGGAACGTGCGCACGTGCGGGTGCTCGAGCAGCCGGGGCACGAGTGCGATCTTGGCCCTTCGACCGACGTCGGGTGCGATGGTCGGCTGCGGACCGACCAAGGTGACGTGGGTCGCGTGCGCCGCCAAGTCGTCGGCGACCGCGGCGCCGTCCCGGTCCGCGCCGTAGACGACGGCCTGAGCCGGTGCGGCCCGCTCGGCCCCGAGCCAGTCATGCAGCTCGACCACCTCGCGGGCGCCGCCCTCGGGCAGGTCGGGAGGGTAGCCGCGGGCGCCTGTCGCGAGGACCACGGCATCGGCCTGCGTCCAGCTGGCGAGCATGTCCGGCGTCACGGTCACGCCCAGGTTGACCGCGACGCCCCGCTCGGCCAGCTCGGCGGCATACCAGTCGATGATCCGCCCGTACTCGGGATATCCGCGCAGACGTGCGGCGAGGGCGAAGTCTCCACCCACGTACGGGCGTGACTCGAACACCTCCACCTCGGCGCCCCCGCGGGCCAGCTCGCGCGCGACCGCGAGGCCGGCCGGCCCGGCGCCGACCACCGTCACCGTCACTGCGCGGTCCGAGGCTGCCGCAGGCTCGTCGGCCTCTCGCCCCACCCACGGGTTGACCGTGCACGGGATCGGCTCTCCCGACCCGAGGTTGTCGATGCAGTAGTTACAGGCGATACAGGGGCGGTATCGCCCACCGTCCAGCGCATGCACCGGGAAGTCAGGGTCGGCATGGAGCGTCCGCGCGAGGCTGACGAAGTCGGCCTGCCCGCTGCTGACGATCGCCTCGGCCACCTCCGGCGTGCTGATCCGGCCGGCGACGCCGACCGGCATACCGAACTCGCGGTAGGGCTGGGCGAACGGGGCCAGCAGCCCGCGCTGCCACTCCCCTGGCTGGATGATCCACTGTCCCGCCTCGTAGTTCCCCGCCGACACATCGAGGTAGTCGAGCAGATCGGTGCGCACCAAGCGGATCCGCGCCAGCGTCGCCTCGGCGTCGAGCCCGGCGGGCACCCCTTCGAAGGCCGAGAGCCGCAAACCCAGCGTGACGTCCGGCACCGCCTCGCGAACTGCCGCGATGACCAGGTTGACGAACCGCACCGGGTCGGCGAACTCGTCGTCGCGCAGGTTGTATGCCGGTGAGAGGAACTGGTGGATGAGGTAGCCGTGACCACCGTGCAGAGTGACCGCGTCGACCCCTGCCTGCACGCACCGAGAGGCCGCCGCCGCGTAGCTGTTCACCAGGTCGTCGATGTCCTCCGCGTCGAGCACCTGCGGCATCTCGCCGCCGACCACCTCGCACGGGATGGCCGAGGGTGCGACGGGCGTGTAGCCACTCACCTTGCCTTGGGCAGTGCGCCCGCCGTGGTTGAGCTGCACGCCGAACAGCGCCCCTTCCCGGTGCACTGCCTCGACCGCCTTGGCTATGGCAGGAACTCGCTCGTCGACGTCGACGCCCATCTGGCGCATCCGGCCCTTGCCGTCGGCGCGCACATAGCTGGCCTCGGTGAAGACCAGCGCCGCGCCGCCCTTGGCCCGCCGCGCCAAGTAGTCGATGTAGCGGCCGGTCATGGTGCCATCGGCGTCGCAGTAGTTGCGTTCCATCGGCGCGGACACGAACCGGTTCCGCAGAGTCAGCCGCCCGATCGTCAGCGGTGTGCCGGTGACCAGCTCGCGCTCGCCCATCCCCAGACTCCCGCCCTCAGTACGTCGCCCGCCCGCCGCTTGCGTCATAGACGGCGCCGGTGGAGAAGCTCACCGCATCCGAGGCAAGCCAGGCGACCAGCTCGGCAATCTCCTCGGGACGCCCGAACCGCCCCATCGGCATGAGGCTCTGCGAGCGCGCCAGAACGGCCGGGTCGGTGCTCGCGTTCATCGGTGTGGTCACGAGCCCCGGAGCGACGGCGTTGACGAGCACACCGGTCGTGGCCAGCTCCTTGCCCAGAGACTTGGTGAGCGCGATGACGGCGGCCTTGGACGCCGAGTACGCCGACAGGTTCGGGTTGCCCTCCTTGCCGGCGATGCTGGCCAGGTTGACGATCCGGCCCCAGCCGGACGCGATCATGCCCGGCGCGAACGCCCGACACATGAGGAAGGTCCCGTCCACGTTGACGGCGAAGGTGGCCCGCCACTCGTCCAGGTCGGTGTCGACGAGCGGCCCGGACGGACCGATGACACCGGCGCTGTTGACCAGGATGCCCACCGAGCCGACCTCGTCGGCCAGAGCCTGCACGCTGTGCGGGTCGGTGGCATCGACCTGCCGGTCGGCTCCGCGGGCCAGGTCAGCGGTGAGGACGGGCACGCCGGCCGCGCGCAACAGCTGCGCGCAGGCCGCCCCGATCCCGCTGGCCCCGCCGGTGACCAGCGCAGTGACACCCTCGGGATAGCTCACTCGTCGAGCCCAACGCCAGCCGGTATGCCGGTGGGCTCCATGCCGGTGGGCTCGGTGCCGTGCTCGTCATCAGCCTGCAGCGGCGCCAGGCCGGCAAGGTCGCGTGCGGCGATGAAGCCGAACGTCATGGCGGGACCGATGTTGATGCCACCGGCCGGGTAGTGACCACCCATGACGTTCGCCTGGTCCGTGCCCACGGCATACAGACCGGCGATCGGCATCCCGGCTTTGTCGAGCACGCGCGCCCGCGCGTCGGTCGCGAGGCCGGCGAAGGTGCCGAAGCTGCCCGGCAACACCTGGACGGCGTAGAACGGCGGTTTCGCCAGGGGTGCGAGCGAGGGGTTGGGGCCGACACTCGGGTCGCCGCCGTAGCGGTTGAACGCGGTGTCACCGCGGCCGAACTCGGGGTCGATCCCGCGCCGGGCGTTCTCGTTGAACTCCGCCACGGTCTGCTCGAGCCCGTCCGGGTCGATACCGCACACCGTGGCTAGCTCGGCAAGCGTGCGTCCGCGCTTGAGGTAGCCGCTGCGCAGGTAAGGGAAGAGCGGCACCGGCCGCGGCTTGGCCATCCCGAAGGGGTACCGGCGCACGAACCGCGCGTCGGCGATCTGCCAGGACCGCACCGGCTCGCCCTCGGGGGTGGCGGCGATCATCGCCGAGACGTAGTCGTGGTAGCCGTTGGCCTCGTTGACGAACCGGCGCCCGTTGCGGAGCACGCCGATCGAGCCCGGCTTGGCGCGGTCCATGATGTGCGGGAAGGTGCCCACTTTGCCAACGCGGTAGGGCACGAGCGAGACGGGACACCAGGCTGCGGGTGAGGCAACGTCCGTGCGCAAGTGTCCACCGACGCTCTCCCCCAACGAGATCCCCGACCCGTCGGCGCTCTGCGGCGCCAGCGGCCAGTGCTCTCGTCCGGTCGGCACGCGGGGGAAGAGCTCGCGCCGGCGCGCGACATCTTGAGGGAAGCCGCCTGCCGCCAGCACGACGCCGGCTGCCGCCTCGATGCGCAGGGGTCCGTGCGGGCTGTCCGCGACTGCGCCGACCACCCGGCCGTCACCCCCCTTGACCAACTGGGTGACCGGGCAAGAGATGCGCACCTCGACGCCGAGGTTGGCCGCGGACTGCAGCAGCCGGCCGATGAGCGCGGTCCCGTTGACCAGCTGCATCCCTCGTCTGTGGGTGACCAGGTCGTAGACGTGGATGCTCGTGCGCCGGGCGGCGTGCAGGATGCCCCGCGGGTCGCCGTGTGCGGCCGCCAGGAACGCCTGCAGGTCGGGCCCGGCCATGACGCCCATGCCGAGGAACGACGTCTCGTAGAGCTGGCGGCGCAGCATGGCTAGGACGTTCGGCTCGAGCCGCCGAGCGTTCACCGGCTTGGGCGCCACGGACCGGTGTCCGGTGCCCGCGCCCGGCAGGTTGCCGTAGATGTCGCAGATCTTGGTGCCCGGCTCAAACTCAAGGAACGTTCGCTCGTGAAAGAACCCCACCATGTCGGGGGTGGCAGCGAGAAAGGCATCCATTCGGACCGGGTCGTAGTCAGGTCCAAGCGCGGCCCGCAGGTAGGTGCGGAACTTCTCCACCGGCTCGACGACCCCGTCGGCATGGGCAATCGGGTTGCCAGGCGTCCAGATCCAGCCGCCGGACCAGGCCGTGGCGCCCCCACAGACCTCGTCGCGCTCCAGGACGAGAACGCCCAAGCCGTGGTATGCCGCGGTGACGGCTGCGGCAAGCCCGCCGGCTCCCGCGCCGACCACCAGCACATCGCAGCGCAAGGTGGTGGGGTTCTGGACCATCGCGACCTTCCCTTCGGACGATCTCGAGACGACCTACGACAGAGCCTATGGGGGTTTCGCCTCCTGGCGGGCAGGCGAGTGCGCTCGATGTGCAGGCCCAGGCGCTCGCCTGTTATGGACGTGTCAGCGCTGAGATGGCAGCCTCGATCCTGCCGCGGCCCGCCCAGGCGCGGTGTCACGGCATACCCGAAGGAGACCCCGATGGCCGCGAACTCGCCGCCTGTGGGCATCGCTCACCTCACCCTGCTGCAGCTGTCCCCTCCCGATCTGGTGACCACGGCGGCGGCTGCCGGCTTCAGCTTCGTCGGCGTGCGGGTCAAGGCGGTCACCGCCGGGGAGCACGAGTACCCCATGAGCCCGGGGTCGCCGATGTCGAAGGAGACCCTCCAGCGGCTCGACGACACCGGCTTGTCCGTCCTCGACGTCGAGTTCTTGAGCCTTGGCCCGCAGACCGGGCCGGACGATTGGCTTCCGGCCCTCGAGGCCGGGGCGGCACTGGACGCACGCACGATCAGCGTCGTCGGGGTGGACGAGCAGCGCGACCGCCTCACCGACACGCTGAGCCGGCTGACCGCCGACGCGACGCCGTTCGGCATCCTGCCGACTTTGGAGCCGATCAGCTACAACGCAGTGAGCCGGGTCGACGAGGCGGCTGCGCTGGCGATCGCGACCGGAGCAGCCGTGCTGCTCGACGCGCTGCATGTCCAGCGCGGTGGCAGCAGCCTCGACGAGGTGCGAGCCCTCGACCCAGCGCTCGTGCCCGTGCTGCAGCTGTGTGACGGGCCGCTGGTGCTCCCGGAGTCGCTCGACGTCCCGGCGGAGCTGCCGCTCGGGATGACGACCGACGGCTCGGTGCTCAAGACGGAGTCACGGGCTCTGCGGCAGGTGCCGGGAGAAGGCGAGTTCCCGCTCGCCGAGCTGCTGGCGGTCGTTGCCCCTGAGACGCCGCTCAGTGCCGAGGTGCCAAACGTGCGGCTGCAGGAGCAGCTGCCGCCGCTGGAGTATGCCGTCCGCAACCGGGAGGCGGTGCGGGCGCTTCTTGAGCGGGTCCGGGCGCCCTCGCCGACCGCGAGTGGGCAGTAGATGCGGGTATTCGCCTCGATAACGACATCTACTGCCCACTCGGCTTCGGTGGATCCAGGCTTCGCTCAGTGTGAAGCGCCGGCAAACGAATAGCCCTGGACGTGCCAGGGCCATTCGCGAATGAGCAGGTCAGGCCACATTCACCTTCGCGCCTGCGGAGAACATGCTGTCGTGCAGCTGCAGCTGGGTGATCTTCGACGTCTTTGCGATGTCGAATGCGACAACGCCGCGCACCGTGTTACCGGGGTTGACTTCCTCGAGGAAGGACTTGGAGTCCTCCAGGTACATGGTCGCGGAGCTGTCGGCCTCGAGCTGGCGGCCCTGCTCGTCGATGGCCATCTGGTTGCTGCTCGTGAACATCTGGCTCTTGGTACCGATGTTGGTGACGTTCATGGACACCAAGCAGAACTGGCCCTGGGCCTTCTTGTTGATGTACTTGCTGCCGATCTGGGCCTTGCCGCAATCGACGTTGGTCACCGTGAACTCGAACTTGCCGTCGCGCACGGGAGTGTTCAGACCGGGAATGGTTTCGGCGGGCGCTGCCGGAGCAGGTGCTGGAGCCGCGGGAGCCGGGGCTGCGGGAGCCGGGGCCGGAGCTGGGGCTGCGGGTGCTGCCGCCGCTGGCGCCGGAGCCGGGGCAGCCGCCTCGGTGGATGCGGTGGTCGAG
Source organism: Dermatophilaceae bacterium (assembly GCA_044867305.1). Classification (GTDB taxonomy): domain Bacteria; phylum Actinomycetota; class Actinomycetes; order Actinomycetales; family Dermatophilaceae; genus Phosphoribacter. The sequence goes on along the minus strand of JBIOUP010000131.1, from coordinate 9,751 downwards.
GCGCCGCCCTTGCCACCCGCGGCCGAGGCGATAATCACGATCAGCGCGGTGCCGGCCGCGCCGAGGAACCACCAACGGCGGTAGAAGGGCTTCGACTTGCGCGCCCCTGGCGGAGCGGCGAGGGGCTCGAGGGTCGCGGTTGCCGTGCCACCGCTCACCGGGTGCCACTCGTTGTCGCTGCCGAGAACGTGACCGTTGACAATGTCGCCGACGTGGTAGGACATGGGGGGTATTGCCTTTCGCGGTTGCGGGAGTCCCTATTCCGACCATTAGGGTTGTGGTCTCAGAACTTGGGGAAGAATGTCTGTCTTCGCGAATTGGACGGCATACCCGTCGGCTTATGACAGCCGAACCGCATCTTTTCCCGTGTTACCTGAGTCACGTCGGGGACTCGCCTTCCGGCGAGGACGCCCGGCGACGGGCGGGCCCGGCAACAGGCCGGCGACCAGCGCGGTGATCGTGTCGTGCCATGTGGCGTCGGCGTCAGCCGGTGGGCCGAGCATGCCGCGCAGCTCGAGCGAGGCCAAGCCGTGCACGCAGACCCACAGTGAGCGGGTGACCCGCACCGGATCGCGGTCGCCGAGCCGGCGCTGCGCGAGCGCTCGCTCCACCGCATCTTGGACGCGCTGAAGGCCCCGAAACACGTATGCCGTGTCATGGTCCCCCGCGTGAAAGGACGGGACCGCGCGCTCGAACACTAACCGGTAGAAGTCCGGCGCCTCGAGAGCCGCTCGGCGGTAGGCCGAGGCAAGCGGCAGGATCTCGGCGGCAGCATCCCCACATCTGGGCACCTGCTCGTGCCGTTTGACGAGCGTCTCGGCGCCGCGGCGGAAGAGCTCAGTGAGCAGGCCGTCCATACTGCCGAACAGACTGTAGACGGCCCGGCTGCTGACGCCCACCTCGCCTGAAACCCGTCGGACACTGAGCGCGTCGGCGCCCTCGGTCGCCAACAACCGACCTGCCGCCCGCAGCAGCTGCTCGCGGGTGTCTGCTCCGTGTTCCTTGGGCCGTCCCATCTTGACACCATATCGCAACGGCGTTACGTTACGACGTAACGAAACCCTTCGCCTCGCTCCATTCACACCATGCTGCAGGAGGCCAGGCATGTACGACGTCATCGTGGTTGGCGCGCGTATCGCCGGATCCGCAACCGGCCTGTTGCTGGCCCGCAGTGGCCTTGACGTGCTCGTCGTGGAGCAGGCGCGGTTCCCCAGTGACACCCTGTCGACCCACCAGATGCAGGTGACGGGCGTCGCTCGGCTGGCCCGATGGGGCCTCCTCGAGCGCGCTCTCGCCACGGGGGTGCCGCCGACCCGATGGCTGCAGATGACCGTCGGGGGGATCCTCTTGGACGGCCCGGTTGCAAGCATCGACGGGATCGACCTCATGATCAGCCCGCGGCGGACCGTTCTCGACGCGCTCCTGGCAGGCGCCGCCCGTGAGGCTGGGGCGCAGGTGCGGGAGGGGACTGAGGCGACCGGCCTCGTTGAGGATGACGGCCGGGTGTGCGGCGTCCGCTGCCGGTCCAAGGGCTCGAAAACGGAGTACACCGAGCACGCCAAAGTGCTCATCGGTGCGGACGGGCACCACTCGCGGATCGCCCGATGGGTGGGTGCGCGCGAGTACCGAGCAGTTCCCCCGCGGTCGTTCGCCATGTACACCTACTGGGAGGGCTTTGCCCTGGACAACCCGCAGATCCACTCCGGCGACGGGTATGCCGCGTCGGCCTGGCCCACCAACGACGGCCTGGTCATGACGTATGCCGCGCGGCCGGCATACGAGTTCGACGCTTGCCGCCGCGACGTCACGGCGGCCCTGCTGGACACCCTCGGCCGCACTGACGGGCTGGCCGAGCGTGCCCGCGCCGGCCGCCAGGTCGGCCCGACCCGGTGCACCATCGACCTGCCTAACCTCTTCCGTCAGCCGGTGGGACCGGGTTGGGCCCTCGTGGGTGATGCCGGTCTGACCATGGATCCGATCACCGGTCTCGGGATGGGCCACGCCTTGCGCGACGCCGAGCTCGCGTCCGGCGCCATCGCCGCCGGGCTGGACCATGGGGGCCGGCTGGAGGCTCGGCTGGCGGGCTACGCCAGACAGCGCGACCGCGAGACGCGAGCCATCTACGACTTCACCGTCGGACTCGCCGGGCTGCCCGCCGTCACGGAGCCCAATCGGCGGCTGTTCGACGCCATCGCCAGCACACCCGAACGCACCGCGGACTTCTTCGCGGCGATGAGTGGAGCCAGGTCGATCAACACGTTCCTCTCCGCGCCGAACCTGGTTGCGCTCGTGGGGATTCGCGGCTTCCTCAGGCTGATGCGCAGCCGCCCGCGCGCTCGTGGGGCTGACGCTCCTACTGCGTCGCCGTGACGATGCAGCGTCGCAGCTGAGCGACCGCCTCCGCTGGGCCCTCGACCGTGACGGCGCTCGGTTCGCGGGGGGACTCGCGGTTCCACGACCAGCGCAGCAGCGCGGCGGGCGATCCGCTGACGGTGATGTCAGCCGGCTCGGGACCCGCCCCGTCCTCGACGACGAACTGACCCGGGCCGGTTCGCACGCGCCAGGCCGCGCCGTCCGTCTCCAGCGTGTAGGTCCAACCGGGCGATCCGGCCAGGATGTCAGTGAAGTAGTCGCCCCAGTCTGAGACGCTGAAGGCCACGAAGACCTTGAGCAGCTCGTCGATGCCGTCCACCGCCAGATCGTCCGCAATCTCGGCGACTGGCTGGCCCGTACCGAGCTCGGCGTCGATGCGATGGATGACGGTCTCCTGCGCCATCCGGCGGATCCAGAAGCCCACGGTCTGGTTGGGGGTGTACCAGGTTCCGCAGGGGTCCTCGGGCCGGCGAGCGGCGAACTCCGCCTGCAACCCGGCATACGCCCGGTCAAGCAGGGCGAGCGGTTCCTCGTCGGCGATCCCGTCAGGAGGCCACTGCTCAGGTTCGGCGCCCGCACGCATCGCCACGGTCTTGTGCAGGTACACCGCGCCGACATGACGAGTCAGGTCCGCGACGCTCCAGTCCGGGCAGCTCGGCACGGTGGCAGCTTGATCTATGGGCGCGACCTCTCGCAGGCGAGCGTAGTCGGCGGCGAGGCAGTCGAGGAACCGGTCGAAGTCCATTCCCCCAGTCCAGCACGCGTGGTTGCTGCTCGCCAGCCGGCGACGCCCGCGCGGAGGTTACGCGCTCTTGCGCCAGGCCCGCTCGAGTGCAGTGCGAACCTGCTCGGCGCTGACGCCCTGCGCCTGAACGAGTCCCCGGGCAGCGCCACCTGAGGAGAGAACGCCAGCCAGGATGTGGCCGTCATCAATGTGCTTGTCTCCCAATCGGATCGCCTCGCGGACTGCTGACCCCATGGCGTCGCGGGCGGCTTGCGAGAAGGGGATGTGGCGGCTCGGGGAGCGTCGGGGGGTGCCCTGCTCCCGCAAGACGGCTCGCACGGCATCCTCTCCGAACGTCTCGGTGAGTCGCGCCAGCACCGCGTCGACATCGATCCCGATGGACCTCAGCGCCTCCGCGTCCCGCTGACGGACCAGTCCGGCTTCCCCCCGACGCACGGCATCCCGGACGTCCTCGGCGCGCAGCCCGAGCCCGGACAGCACGCGGTATGCCGTGGATGCGCGGTCGTCGAGCAGTGCGAGCAGCAAGTGCTCGGTACCGATGCGAGGATCCCGCAGGGTCCGGGCCTCGGCTTGGGCCCGGACCACGGTCTCGCGGGCGGTCTTCGTGAAGCGTTCGAACATCACGTCTCCTTGGGGTTCGTCATCGGGAGGCGGCCCGCGTACTTCTTGTGCACGGCCTGCCTGCTCACGCCCAGGGCCTCGGCAATCTGCTCCCAGGACCAGCCTTCGGTCCGGGCCCTGGCCACGTTGAGGGCCTCGAGCGTGTCCGCCAACCGGCCCAGCGCCACGGCTGCTCGCAGGCCCATTCGGACATCCCCGGCGCTGGCCACGGCGACGAGGTCGGATGCGTCGGTCACGTGTCAACGATAGTTGACCGTCCATGCTCTGTCAACTTCCGTTGACGAACTCATTCGGCCAGCAGGTGTTCGGCCAGCAGCCGCTCGAATGCGCTGCCGGGAGAGAATGCCTTCAGTCTTTGGCGGTGCTTTGCGGAGCTCCGTAGAGGAGCGGGACGTAGTCTTCGTGTTGCCCGATCCACCGTTTGATGAACGGGCACAGCGCCAGCACCTTGCGGGTGCCAGCAGCCTTGACGTCGTCGAGCGCCCATCGAGCGATCGCGGAGCCGACGCCCATACCCTCGAAACGCGGGTCGACCTCGGTGTGCGTGAAGACGATGAGCTCGGGGGTGAGCTGGTACTGCGCGAACCCGGCCACCTGCCCGTTCAGCATCGCCTCGTAGCGGCCCGCATCGAGGTTGTTGCTCACCGTGACGTCGCTGCTCATCGTGGTCTCCTCGCCGTCGGTATGCCGTGAAGCTCGGCTGGGTCATGCCAACCGCGCGTCCACCCCTCTGCTCAGGCGCGTCATCACACTCGTTTGGCACGACCCGGCTGTTTGCGGGGCCGACTTGGGCACCGACTGTAGAACCCACGATGGACAGGCGCCACCACGCTCGGCACACGCCATCGCACCGGTCGAACTTACGCAGGCATGCCGCCAGCGCCACGGTGGGGTCCGCTGGTGACGGGCATCGGACCGGGCAGTTGTTCAACGTTCGAACACCCGCCAGCAGAGGGCGTTTCGCAGCCGCTCGTCATCGAGGACGAGCTCGCGAATGGCCTGCGGGAGTTGGTCACGCTGCCACTGACATTCGGCTCGCCCGGCGGCCTCGCTCTCACTGTCGGGCGCAGCGGCGCGAACGGCCTTGATCGCGTACGCGGCGGCGCCGAGCTCGTGCGCGGCGACGTGCGCGACGGCTCCGGCTTGGCCCGCAGCGTACGCAGCGAAGCGCGCCGGGCCGCGGAGATCTCTGGCCGCGCCCATCGCATGACCACCCGCCGTGCGCGCCTGCATCACCGTGACCTCGCCACGCACCCAGGCGCGGGCATGTTCGATCGCCTGCCGCGGTCGCCCGTCCTGGGGCCGCGCCGACTCGAAGAGACCGAGGACGTGCTCAGCACAGCAGGCCGCCCACAGGGCGAGCAGATGGTGATGGGCATCGGTGAGCGTCCCACCCCGACGGATCGTCACGAAGCGGGGGTCTCGGACTTTGGGGAGAATCATGGTCACGACTCCTTCCCGCGGCAGCCCTCGAGCTGGTTCGAATCACCAGCCGTTCGAGCTCATCTGGCTGCTAGCACCACCCGAGGTGAGCCGAGCTGACAGAGGGCACGGTTCAGCTGGTCGCGGTGGCCGCAATCGTGGGGATCACCACAGCGGCGATGAGCGCCGCGTTCAGGGCGTCGAGCGACTTCTTGATGGCTGGGCCGGCCTCGCAGTCCCTGGAGATCTGTGCGATCCGGGCCTTGAGCTCCTTCTTGCCCAGGTTCCCCGACTCGGCCTTGAGGACCTGCGCGGCAACTCCCAGTCCTTGCAGGATCGACAGGAGCGTGGCGTCATGCGGCGTCGCGGTACCGTCCGCAAGCACGGTTCGGAGGCGCTCGCGAGTCGCTCGCTCGGGCCGGTCGTCGACGACGGGGTACCGTGCCGGCGCGAGGCCGAGCAGCTTCTTACCCTGCACCTGGATGACGCCCTGGTCGGCAAGGCGGCGGACGACGTTTCCCTCGGGGTTGAGTTTGCCGTCGGCGACCAGAGTCGACAGCTTCCTGCCGTTCTTCTCGGCCAGCCGAGCCAGGGCGGGGTCCAGGATGCTGTCGCCGAGCGGCTCGCGCGAACGGACCTGGACTCGCGGGTCGCGGTCCTCGCTCAGCTCCGCACGGCCGGCCAGAACAAGGTCGGTGACGACGGCTCCAGCGAGCCCGTAGCCACGCTGGCTCGATCCTTCGACCTTGCCCCGGTCGGTCGTCAACAGCAGGAACAGCTCTTCGGTGATCAACATGGCTTCACGCTATCGAGGCGCTGCGGCAAGGCAATCCGTCCGGAGGAGGAGGACGTCCTCCGCCGTGAGTGGCACGGTCTCCTCGCATCGGGTGGTGGTCGGAACCAACAGTTCACATTGCCTCCGCACGTGCGGTCCTCAAGTTGCCTCGAAATGCGCCGGGTCGGCGCTGGGTCGAAAGCGAAGGCGTCATGGGCAAGATGCTCGTCACCTGGACTCCACCGACCTGGCGAGCGAATCCTGATCTGATTCATCGTCGCGGACAACGCGCGGGACCTCGACAGCCCTGTCGGGGTCCCGCGAAGGTTCACGATCCCGCGAAAGTTCACGGACTCGAGCACGACACCGTGCACGAATCCCGGTGGTCCAGCGAGGTGGGCAGTCTCGCGGCGGACTGGGAGGGTCTGGCGGTACCGGCATCGACGGTGACTGCCCCGCGAACGCGGTTGCTGGTTGTCTGAGGGCGTGAGCGGGTCACCAGTAACCGGCCCGGACCTGTCCCGGCGGGCAGTGTTCGGGCTCGTTCTGGCCGGCGCTGCCGCCCTAGCCGGCTGTACCGTCGCTGGCTCTGGCGCGCGTTCGGCGAGCTCACCAGCCGACGCCAGCCCGAGAGTGGGCGCGCGCACCCAGCCCGACGCATCGAACACTCCCTCGCGGGTGCTGCTGGCCTACTTCTCCCGAGCCGGCGAGAACTACTTCTACGGCGGCCGCCGCGACCTTCCTGTCGGGAACACCGAGGTCGTCGCGCAGAAGATCGCTGAACGCTTGAGCTGTGACGTGCATCACCTCGAGGCCGCCGACCCGTACTCGCGCAGCTACGACGACACCGTCGCGCGGAACGTCCGCGAGCAGGACAACGACGGCAGACCCGTCATCGCCAATCCCCTGGCATCGCTCGAGGCATACGACGTCGTCTTGTTGGGTAGCCCGATCTGGAACGTGAGGCCGCCGATGATCATGCACACCTTCGCCGACAGCTACGACTTCACCGGCAAGACGGTCCACCCCTTCACCACGTATGCCGTGAGCGGCCTGGGTACCACCGAGGGGGAGTACGCGGTCGCCTGCCGAGGAGCCACGATCGGTGAGGGCCTTGCCGTGCGGGGCGAGGAGGTCGCCACCGCCGACACCGCACTGACGTCGTGGCTGACGCGGATCAACCTGATGAAAGGACCCACCTCATGACCGACCAGCCCACCTTCACCCTGAACAACGGCGTCGAAATGCCCGCCGTCGGCTTGGGAGTGTTCCAGACTCCCCCAGAGGAGACGCGCGCCGCCGTGCAGGCAGCCCTGCAGACCGGGTACCGTCACATCGACACGGCCGCCGCCTACGGCAACGAGCGCGAGGTCGGCCAAGCCATCCGCGACTCCGGCCTGGCACGCGACGAGGTCTTCATCGAGACCAAGATCTGGATCAGCGACTACGGCTACGAGCGGACGCTGCACGGGTTCGACAAAAGCGCCGGCAAGCTCGGAGTCGACCAGATCGACCTGCTGATCCTGCACCAGGCGCTGCCGTCAGCCTTCGAGAGGACGCTTGAGGCCTACCACGCATTGGAGGCCCTGCTCGAGCAGGGCAAGGTGCGCGCGATCGGGGTGAGCAACTTCATGGTCGATCACCTCACCACGCTGCTCGAGAAGGCGAAGGTGACGCCCGCCGTCAACCAGATCGAGGTCCACCCCTACTTCCAGCAGCGGGACGTCCAAGCAGTCGGGGCCGAGCACCGCATCCTGACCCAGGCCTGGTCACCCATCGGCGGAATCACCTTCTACCGCGACAGCCACGGCGAGCAGCGCAGCACACTGCAGGACCCGGTCATCGGAAACCTCGCCCAGGCGCACGGCAAGTCCCCAGCTCAGGTGATGCTGCGTTGGCACCTGCAGGAAGGTCGTTCCGTGATCCCCAAGTCGACCAAGGCGCATCGCATCGCCGAGAACTTCGACCTCTTCGACTTCGAGCTCAGCAGTAAGGAACTGGCCAACATCGACGCCCTGGACACCGGCAGGCGAGGCGGTCCGGAGCCGGCTGACATCACACTGGAGAACTTCGGCCGCGAGATCCCCGAAGCCTGACCCCAGTCACGTTGACGAAGAGGACGAGACCCCATGGCAGAGACCACACCCGGACGGGTGGCCGTCGTGACTGGCGCCTCCTCCGGCATCGGCGAAGCGACCGCCCGAGCGTTGGCGACACAGGGTTACCGAGTCGCGCTCCTGGCCCGTCGTCTCGAGCGCCTCACCTCTTTGGTTGAGCAGCTCGGCGAAGACTGCATCGCCGTCGCGGCCGACGTCACCGACCGTGACAGCCTCGTCGACGCCGCCCACCGTGTGCAGCACGAGCTCGGCTCCGCAGACGTCCTGGTCAACAATGCCGGCGTCATGCTCCTAGGCCCGTTCGGCACCAACCGGCGGGACGACTACCGTCAGATGATCGAGGTCAACCTGCTCGGCGCGGTCACCGCCACCGAGGTGTTCCTCGACCAGCTCAAGGAGGGAGCTGCCGACCACGGCGGCGACATCGTCAACATCTCCTCGGTCGCGGGCCGGTCCGCCCGGGCCGGCAACGGCGTCTACGCCGCCACCAAGTGGGGACTCAACGGATGGTCCGAGTCACTTCGGCAAGAACTGCTCCCCGACCTGCGCGTCACCCTGATCGAACCCGGCGTCGTCGCGACCGAGCTCCCCGACCGCATCACGGACGAGCAGACCCGCCAGGACGTCCAGGCGCTCTACAGCCACGCGCAGGTCACTGCGGACGATGTCGCCGAGGTCATCACCTTCGTGCTCAACCGGCCGCGACGTCTGGCCATTAACGAGGTCCTGCTGCGACCGGCCGGACAGCTCTGACGCCTGTTTCGGAGTGGAGAGCCACCGAGGACCACGCACATACGTGGACCCCAGTAGCCCCTTGTTGCCGCCCCCTGGATACTGGGGGGCATGACCGAGCGTGGCGTTAGCGAGCAAGACAACGCAGCGTTGGTGCGGCGCTACTTCGACGAGGTGTGGAACCGCGGGGACCTTGCTGCGGTCGATGAGTTCTTCGGCGAGGAGTTCGAGAACTTCGGCCATCGCGGTGCGCAGGCGCGCGAGCTGGTCCGCGCGATCGTGTCAGCTTGGCGGCGGGCGTTTGCCGATCTTCGGTTCGAGATCGACGATGAGGTTGTCAGCGGTGACGCAGTGGTCCATCTGGTCACCTGCAGCGGCACGCACAGCGGGCCGTTCGAACACCCTGTTGTCGGCGTACTTGCACCGAGCGGGCGCCGCTTCTCCGTTGACCACATGCACCTGCACCGAGTGCGGGGCGGGCGCATCGTGCAGCACTGGGGGACGCGCAACGACTTGGCGATGCTGCAGCAGCTCGGGGCGGTCGCGGGCCCGCAGGCGCCTGGGTCGATCACCTCGTCCGCGGGATGGTCGGCCGCACCTAGGGCATGACACGCGACCCCCGTCCTGCCGCGCTGGCGTCTTTGCGGCCGGGCTATCACGACTGGGGCTGTCACGGCTGGGGCGTCACGGCTGGGGCGTCACGGGTGGGGCGTCACGGCCGCGGCTGAGGCGGCGCACGCTCGGACGAGCTGGGGATCGCTCAACTCACGGTGGCTTCGCGCCCCATGGCGCTACGTTGTGTCGCGCTGAGGCGCTCCTAGAGTTGGGTGACCTCAGGGCACGGTGACAGCAAGGGCCGGCTCGACCCTGAACGCGGGCATGCCTGCTGCTGCGGCGGCCAGTTCGGTGTCGGTGGACCGTTTGGTAAGGCCCTCGACGAACCGGCCAACCTCCCAGCCCCACCGT
>JBIOUP010000130.1:0-10366 GCA_044867305.1 Dermatophilaceae bacterium | reverse complement strand
ATCGCCGTGGGCGCCACGACGCTGCGCCGCCGCACTGCCTGAGCGCTGGGCGCCTCGCGCCTCGCCTAGCCAGCCGGTATGCCGGGCAACCGCAGCAAGGTGCTCTTGCCGAACAGGCTCTCGATGAGGTCGACAGCGACCTCGGCCGTCCGATTGGCGATGTCTTTGGCCGGGTTGAGCTCCATGACATCCAGCGACCCGACCATACCGCTGTCGGCAATCATCTCCATGCACAGCTGCGCCTCTCGGTACGTAGGGCCACCGCGCACGGTCGTGCCCACACCGGGAGCGATCTCCGGGTCGAGGAAGTCGACGTCGAAGCTCACGTGCACATGAGTAGGCTCGTCGAGATCGGCAAGCGCCCGCCGCACCGCGCGGCGCATGCCGTGCTCGTCGATCATGCGCATGTCGTAGACCGCCATGCCCTCGTCCCGCACCAGCTCCTTCTCCTGCGCGTCGACGCTGCGAATCCCGATCTGGTGCACCGTTCCTCGGTCCAGAGCGGGGGTCCGACCGCCCAGCCCGACCAGCGCCTTCGGACCCATGCCCCGCAGGATCGCGACCGGCATACCGTGGATGTTGCCGCTCGGGCTGGTGGCCACGGTGTTGAAGTCGGCGTGCGCGTCCAACCAGAGCACCCGCAGTGGCTTGCCGATCTCGCGGCAGTGCCGGGCAACCGCACTGACCGAGCCGATAGCCAGACAGTGGTCGCCACCAAGCAGGATCGGCAGATGGGCGTCACTCAGCGAGGAGTGGACGGCGTCGTGGACCGCCTCGGTCCACGCTGTCACCTCGGGCAGGTGGCGATAACCGTCGACCGGCGGCTGCCACGGGTTGGGCGGCCCCGCGAGGTTGCCCTTGTCGCAGACGGTGATGCCCACCATCTCGAGGTACTGGTGGATCCCCGCGACGCGCATGGCCTCGGGGCCCATCGAGGAGCCGCGGTGGGCGGCCCCGACGTCGGTCGGCGCCCCGATGAGGTCGACGGTCTTCGTCGGTGTGCTCACGGCGGCATCCTCACACGTGACCGGAGGCGGCGGCGACCGATGTCACGCGAAGTGCCCACAGCGCAACGGCGCCCGCCGCAGCGACGTTGAGGGAGTCCACGCCAGCAGCCATAGGAATACGCACCCTTAAGTCGGCCGTGGCGAGCGTATGCCGCGCGAGCCCGTCGCCCTCCGTGCCCACCACGAGAGCCAACCGCTCAGGCGGGTCGACCGCGAGCCGGTCGAGCGGCACGGCATCGTCGCTCAACGTGAGGGCCGCCACTGTGAAGCCCAGACCGCGCAGCACCTCGACGCCACCCGGCCAGGGCTCGATCCGCGTCCACGGCACCGAGAAGACCGTACCCATCGAAACGCGGACCGACCTGCGGTACAACGGGTCCGCACAGCGTGGCGTGACAAGAACGGCGTCGGCCCCCAGCGCGGCTGCGCTACGGATCGCGGCGCCGACGTTGGTGTGGTCGACGATGTCCTCCAGCACGAGCACCCGCCGCGCGCCGGACAGCAGGTCTGCCGCAGCGGGCAGCTGCGGACGATGCATGGCCGCAAGCGCCCCGCGGTGCAGGTGAAAGCCGGTGAGCGCCTCGAGCACCTCGTGCTCCCCGACATACACGGGTATGCCGTCCGCTGCGGCCAGCGCGACCAGGTCGGCGAGGTCGGTGAGCCAGCGCGGTGCCATGAGATAGGAGCGGGGCCGGTGCCCGGCGGCGAGCGCCCGGCGGATGACCTTCTCGGACTCCGCGATGAACAGGCCCTGCTCGGGTTCGGAGCGGCGGCGAAGCGATACGTCAGTCAGGCCGACGTAGTCGGTCAGTCTCTCGTCGCGGGGGTCGCGAACCCGGATCGGGCCATCGGGCGACCCTGGCTTCGTCATGGGAAGGCCACCATCTTGACGATGGCGACCACGCCGACGACGACGATGACCGCACGCAGCGCAGCGGGGCTGAGCCGGCGCCCGATCCGCGCCCCGACAAGGCCGCCGACCAGCGACCCGACGGCGATGAGCACCACCACCGGCCAGCTCACGTACTCGCGGGCGAAGAGGAGAAAGGCCACGGCGGCGATGAGGTTGACCGCCGTGACGAGGACGTTCTTGAGGCCGTTGAGCCGCTGCAGCGGCTCGGTCGACAGCGCGCTCAGCAGGCCCATGAGCAGAACGCCTTGCGCGGCACCGAAGTAGCCGCCGTACATCCCACCGATGAACACGCCGGCTCCCAGGGCTGCGGCGTGGCCGCGCGGCATCCTGTCGCTGTCGACCTCGTGATCGCGGCGGTGGGCGGCGGCGGCCTGCAGCCGCGGACCGATGAGGACGAGCACCAGCGCGATGGCGATGAGCACCGGGACAATGCTGCGGAACGCCGTGGGCGGCAGGACGAGCAGCAAAGCCGCCCCGACGATCGATCCGAGCAGCGACAGCGGGAGCAGTCGCGGCAGCAGCGGCTGCCCGTGCAGCTCGGTCCGGTAGCCGTAGACGGCACCGGCACTTCCGGCGACCAGACCGATGTTGTTGCTGACGTTGGCGGTCAGCGGCGGGTAGCCCAGGAAGAGCAGCGTCGGAAACGTGATGAGCGTGCCCGAGCCCACGACGGCGTTGATCGCGCCAGCCCACATACCCGCGAGGATCACCAGAACGGCGTCAAGCGGTGGCACCCGGTCACCCTACCGAGGGCAATGAGTCCGGCCCAGATCGGGAGCGTCAGCCTCCCGGCGGTGGCGGCACCGGGTTGGGGCCGGGCTGCACCGGTGGCTGCATCCGCGGCAGGGGCGCGGCGTGGTCGGTCGCCTCGGCGCTAGCGCTGCCGGCCTGTCCGCGTGCTTCTGCGAGGGCCTCGGCCGGGTCCTGCAAGATGGGCAGTTGGAAGGCATCCGGCGGCGCACCCGAGTCGACCCAGGGCTCGTCGTCCACCGTGTCGTGCTCGCCGTTCGCGGGCGGGTTGCCCAGCGCGCCGCTGATGCCCCGAAGGGCGTCGGTGACCTCGCTGGGGATGATCCACATCTTGTTCGAGTCACCACGGGCCAGTTGGGGCAGCACCTGCAGGTACTGGTAGGCCAGCAGCTTCTGGGTCGGCTTGCCGCGGTGGATGGCGTCGAACACCTGCTGGATGGCCCGGGACTGGCCCTGGGCCTCCAGGATGCGCGCTTGGGCCGAGCCCTCTGCGCGCAGTATCTGGGCCTGCTTCTCGCCTTCGGCGGTGAGGATGGCCGACTGCTTGACGCCCTCCGCGGTGAGGATCGCGGCACGCCGGTCGCGCTCGGCCCGCATCTGCTTCTCCATCGAGTCCTGCACCGAGTGCGGCGGGTCGATTGCCTTGAGCTCGACCCGGTTGACCCGGATACCCCAGCGGCCGGTCTCCTGGTCGAGCACGCCGCGCAGCTGGGCGTTGATCTGGTCGCGCGAGGTAAGGGTCTGCTCCAGGTCGAGGGAGCCGATGACGTTGCGCAGGGTGGTGACGGTCAGCTGCTCGATGCCTTGGATGAAGTTGGCGATCTCGTAGACGGCCGACTTGGCGTCAGTGACGGTGTAGTAGATGACGGTGTCGATGCTGACGACCAGGTTGTCGGAGGTGATCACCGGCTGCGGCGGGAAGGTCACCACCTGCTCGCGCAGGTCGATGGTCGCGCGCGGCTTGTCGATGAAGGGCACCAGGATGTGCATCCCGTCGTCGAGCGTGCGGGCGTAGCTGCCGAGACGCTCGATGATGACGGCGGTCTGCTGCGGCACGATACGGATCGTCCGGGCGATGACGATGACGACGAAGACGGCAAGCAGCACCAAGACGATGAGCGTCACGGCGGTTCCGGTCGGCATGTGGGTTCCTCCAGTGCGTTACGGCAGGGGCGCGGGTGGCCGGGCGACCACGGCGGTGGCTCCCTCGATGGCGATGATGCGCACCTCTTCGCCGGGACTGATCGCGTCGCCGCCCGCTGTCCGTGCGCTCCAGGTCTCCCCACCCAGCTTCACTCGCCCGTCCGTCGCGGTGACGGTGTCCAGCACGTATGCCGCCCGCCCGACGTTGCCTGCGACGCCCATGAGCGCGCGCCCCGGCTTTGCCGTGAAGCGGCGCTTCACCCAGGGCCGCACCCCGACCAGCAGCAGGCAGGACACTACTGCTGCAACGACGGCTTGGACCGGGAAGCTGGCGCCGAGCGCCGCGGCGACCGCACCGCCGAGAGCGCCACCAGCCAGCATGAGGAAGATGAAGTCAACGGTGGCCGCCTCGATGGCACCACATGCGAGGGCCACCCCCACCCAGGCTATCCAGCCGGAGTTGTCGAGCATGTCGCGACCTCTCTGCGAAGCGCGCCGACGTAGGGCTTTGCTTGCACTCTAGGACGATTCGGCTGCGGCCGAAGTTCCCGCCCCTGGGCGAATTGCCCGGGCGCTCCAGCGGTCGCCACGCCGCTCGACCAACAGATCCAACCCGAAGGTGGCAGAAAGGTTCTCGGCGGTAAGGGTGGTCTCCAGCGGCCCGGCGGCGACGACGCATCCCTCGCGCAGCAGCAGCACGTCGGTGAAGCCCGGCGGAATCTCCTCGACGTGGTGGGTGACGAGCACCAACGCCGGTGACTCGACGTCCTGGGCCAGCTCGCCGAGGCGGGCAACCAGGTCCTCACGACCGCCGAGGTCCAGACCGGCGGCCGGCTCGTCGAGCAGCATGAGCTCGGGGTCGGTCATGAGGGCCCTGGCGATCTGCACCCGCTTGCGCTCACCCTCGGACAGGGTGCCGAAGCGACGCTCGACGAGATGGCCGACGCCGAGCGCGTCGAGCAGTTGCCTGGCCCGGGTGTGGTCCATCGCGTCGTAGCGCTCGCGCCATCGCCCGATCACGGCATACGACGCGGTGACGACGACGTTTCCGACCAGTTCATGCGCCGGGATGCCGTCAGCGACGGCCGCGCTGGACAGCCCCACCCGGGGACGCAGCTCGAACACGTCGACCGCCCCGAGCACCTCGCCGAGCACCCCGACGACTCCCGTCGTCGGATGCATCCGCGTGGCGGCGAGCTGCAGCAGGGTGGTCTTGCCGGCGCCGTTGGGGCCCAGGATGACCCAACGCTCGCCCTCCTCGACCTCCCACGTCACGTCGTCGAGGATCCTGGTGGCGCCGCGGACCACGCTGACGCCCGCGAAGGCCAGCACGTCGCTCATAGGGTGCCACCCTAGGCCACCACCTGCGACGGGCAGGTTCCCTCTGCCGGTCGATGTGAAACCGACGCGGCCGCCGACTCGTGATCACATCGATTCAGGAGGCGCCGGGTAAGTCGGGTGCCCAGCAGATAGCTGCCGGGACGATCAGGCTGAGCCGAGGACCTGGCGGTAGACCTCCATCGTCTTGTCGCCAATGCTTGCCCACGAGAAGTGCTCGACCGCTCGGCGCCGCCCAGCCAGCCCGTACTCGCGCGCTCGGGCCGGGTCGCTCACGGCGTCGTTGAGAGCCGCGGCAAGGTCGTCGACGAAGCGCTTCGGGTCAGCCGGGGTACCGGTGCCGTCGCTGACCTGCTCGATCGGCACCAGCCAGCCGGTCTCGCCCGGCACAACGACCTCGGGAATGCCGCCCGTCGCCGTGGCGACGACCGGGAGCTCGCAGGCCATCGCTTCCAGGTTGACGATGCCCAGCGGTTCGTACACCGACGGGCACACGAAGACCGTAGAGGCGGTGAGGATGGCGATCACCTCGGCGCGCGGCAGCATCTCGGGGATCCACACGACCCCCTCGCGACTGGCCTGCAGCTCGCCCATCAGCCCTTCCACCTCGGCCTTGATCTCCGGGGTGTCAGGCATGCCCGCGCACAGCACCAGCTGCACGTCGTCAGGCAGCTGGGCGGCGGCCCGCAGCAGGTAGGGCAGCCCCTTCTGGCGAGTGATCCGCCCAACGAAGGTCACCGCCCGGCGGTCCGGGTCCATCCCGTTGCGGCGCACGACCTCCTCGTCGGCGCCGGGCTGCCACAGCTGCGAGTCGATCCCGTTGTGCACCACCGGGACCTTGTCCGGGTCCAGCGAGGGGTAGCTGGCGAGAATGTCGGCCCGCATGCCGGCGCTCACCGCGATGACGGCGGCGGCGGACTCGTATGCCGTCTTCTCGACGAACGAGGACACCCGGTAGCCACCCCCGAGCTGCTCGGCCTTCCACGGACGCAGCGGCTCGAGACTGTGCGCGCTGACCACATGCGGTGCCCCCGACAGAAGCCCGCCGAGGTGGCCCCCGAAGTTCGCGTACCAGGTGTGCGAATGCACCAGGTCAGCCCCGATGCAGTCCTGGGCGATGGTGAGGTCGACGGCGAGGGTCTGCAGCGCCGCGTTCGCCTCGGCAAGCTCGGGCAGGTCCGGGTATGCCGTGGTGTCGGGCTCGTCGCGCGGCTCACCGAAGCAGCGAACCCGCACATCGACGTCGCCTCGGGCCCGAAGCGCCCGCACGAGCTCGGCGACGTGGACTCCGGCCCCTCCGTAGATTGCCGGTGGGTATTCCTTGCTGATGATGTCGACTCGCACGCACCGAGACTAGTCGCGCGTGGCCCTCCCCCGGCATGCCTGGCGAGCAATAGGGTGAGCGGCATGGCACGCAGAACGTCGAACGTGAAGGTCCTGGCGATCGTGCTGGCAGGCGGAGAAGGCAAGCGCCTCATGCCACTCACCGCAGACCGGGCCAAACCAGCCGTGCCGTTCGGAGGCATCTACCGGCTCATCGACTTCGCGCTGAGCAACGTGGTCAACTCCTCGTACCTGCAGATCGTCGTGCTGACCCAGTACAAGTCCCACAGTCTCGACAAGCACGTGACCAAGACGTGGCGCATGTCGACGATGCTCGGCAACTACGTCACGTGCGTGCCGGCGCAACAGCGCGTCGACAAGAACTGGTACCTCGGCAGCGCCGACGCGATCTTTCAGAGCCTCAACCTCATCGAGGACGAGGAACCGGACATCGTCGTCGTCGTCGGCGCCGACCACGTCTACCGCATGGACTTCTCGCAGATGGTCGACCAGCACCTTCGCAGCCCGGCCGAGTTGACCGTCGCGGCGATCCGGCAGCCGATATCCCTCGCCGACCAGTTCGGTGTCATCGAGGTCGACGCGGCCGACCCGTCCAAGGTGGGTGCCTTCCTGGAGAAGCCCAAGAATCCGCAGGGGCTGCCCGACTCGCCCAACGAGGTGCTCGCCTCCATGGGCAACTACGTGTTCGACGCGGACGCCCTCGTGGAGGCGGTGACCCGCGACCACGAGACGGATGGCAGCAAGCACGACATGGGCGGCGACATCGTGCCCGAGTTCGTGGAGCGCGGCACGGCATACGTGTATGACTTCAAGGACAACGAGGTCCCCGGGTCCAACGAGCGCGACCGCGGCTACTGGCGCGACGTCGGGACGCTCGACTCCTACTACGACGCGCACATGGACCTCATCTCGGTCCACCCGGTCTTCAACCTCTACAACTTCGACTGGCCGATCTACACCGACTACGGTCCGCAGCCGCCGGCCAAGTTCGTGCACGGCTTCGGCGACCGGATCGGGGAGGCCCTGTCATCGGCAGTGTCTCCGGGCGTCGTGGTCAGCGGCGCGCAGGTGAACATGTCGGTGCTGTCGCCGGGAGTGCACGTGCACTCGTACGCAACGATCTCTGAGAGCGTGCTGCTCGACGACGTCGAGGTCGGCAGGTATGCCGTCATCCGCCGGGCCATCATCGACAAGAACGTCCAGGTGCCCGAGTACTGTCGCATCGGCGTGGACCACCACTACGACCGCGCCCGCGGCTTCCACGTGACCGAGAACGGCATTGTCGTCATCGGCAAAGGACAGAAGGTGCCCCTGTAGGCCCTCTAGCCCTGTAGCCCTGTAGCCCTATAGCCCTGTAGCCCTATAGCCCTGTAGGCCCTGAAGGCGCCGTGCCCGACCGCCCGGTGGGGCGGTTCCGAAATGCACCCTGACGACCGTCTCGGCGACACGCCGTGCGGTGACGGGCACGGACCCGAGCATTGAGCCACGTCAGGCCGGTCGGCGGTGGAGTGGACGGCCGGCGCAGTTGACTGGCGAAATCGAGTGCGGCCGCCGTCGTTACCGAATCGATATACGGGGCAGCCATCAACACGAATCCCTCTTTTGAGCCGCAAAAACACAACCGTGTCATTTGTCGATGCCCTTTTCAGGAATGCCCCGTCGGGTGAGGTCACTGTAATCTCCTGTTCTTTTTGTGACTCCTGAGACCTACGCTCGACGCATTCCCACCCTCTTCCGAAAGAAGCCGTCATGCTGGCTAAACGACGCGAGTTGCGCCACGCTCGGCGTCTTGCGGCCGCGGCTGGGTGCGGCCTGGCGATCCTGGGCTGCGCCATGCAGCGGGCGGTGGCGGACCAGGCGCCCATTCCAACGGCCGAGCAGGTGGCCTCCGCGCAGAACGCCCAGGCCGACGTCGAGACGCAGGTGCGCCAGCTCGACGCGCAGCTCGCGGCGGCACGCGGTGCCGCGGCTGCGGCCCAGTCAGAGGCCGCGAACGCTGACATGGCCCGGCATAGCGCGGAGGTGTTCCTCGAGCGAGCCACCGAGGCGGCCGCTGCAGCGCGGCAGGAGGCCAACGAGGCACAGGCCACGGCGGACCGCGCCCAACTGCAACTGTCGATCGTGGCGGCAGAGGCATTCCAGCAAGGCTCCGGCGCCACTGAGCTGAACGTGTTGTTCGGCGCCGGCCCCCAGGACGTCCTCGATCGCACCGCCGGCATCGAGGCGGTGGGAAACGAGCGCGCACATCTTGCCGCCGACGCCGAGACTGCGCGAGTTGTGGCCGCGACACGGCAGGCGGCCGCTGCCGACGCGGAGCAGCGCCGCGCTGTGGCCGCGGAGCAAGCCCGATCGGCGGCTGAACGGGCCAGAAGCGAGGCGGCCAGCGCCGCGTCCCGGATGGCTGCACTCGCGGCCCAACAGAGCACTGTGACAGCCCAGTTGGCGACGCTGCAACAGACGACGGCGGCCCTGGAGCAGGCGCGCCAGGACGGGCTGGCCGCGGCGGAACAGGCACGCCGCGACGAGGCCGCCAGACAGGCGGGGATCGCCGCCGCTGCCGAGGCCGCGCGCCAGGAGGCAGCCCGACAGGCCGCGCAGCAGGCGAAGGAGGCCGCGGCCCGCCGGGCTGCGGATCAAGCCGCTGGGGCCGCGCGTGCCGCACAGCAGAACCGCCCGGTTCCGTCCGGCCCTGCGGCGTCGTCGGGTGCGCCGCCGCTCAACTTGGCCCGGGCTGACATGTGGGACCGGATCGCCTTCTGCGAGTCCAGTGGCAACTGGCACATCAATACCGGCAACGGGTACTACGGCGGCCTGCAGTTCAACCTACCGACCTGGACTGGCGTGGCCGGCCAGGACTTCGCGCCTCGGCCCGATCTGGCCAGCCGCGAGGAGCAGATCACGGTCGCCAACCGACTGTACGCCGAACGCGGGCTGCAGCCCTGGTCCTGCCGAACCGCCGCCTGACGCATGGACGGCATCGACGTGCTGGACACCGACGCCTCCACCCAGCGCTTCGCGCCCTTCGTGCTCGACTAGACGGGTCCTCTGTGCTCACGTCAGATACTGCGCTGGAGCTGTTCAGGACGCGACGGCTGGTCATCCTGGACTTCGACGGACCGGTGAGCAGGCTGCTACCCGACCCTCGCCACATCGAGTTGGCCGACGAGGTCAAGGGTCTGCTGACGGCGCAGGGGGTGCTGCCGCCGGACGTCAGCGCCCTCACCGACCATGTTCAGCTCCTGCGTTATGCCGCGACAGCGCTTCCCCATCTCTTGCCAGCGCTCGAGTCGCTGTGTTCGAGCGCGGAGCTGGCCGCCGCTGACACGGCCACGCCGGCGACCGGAGCCGTCGAGGTGCTCGAGCTGTTGCGCAGCCAACGTCGCCCGCTGGCCATCGTGACGAACAACGACCCTCGTGTCGTCACTCGGTTCGCGCAGCGTCAAGGCATCGCCCTCACCGGCATCTCTGTCCACGGACGCGAACCTGGGCACCCGGAGCGGCTCAAGCCCGCTCCATGGATGCTGCACGCGGCACTGATCGCGCACGGCTGCGAGCCGGGCGAGGCGCTGCTCATCGGTGACAGCGCGACGGACGTCGCTTCAGCGACGGCAGCCGGTATGCCGTGTGTCGGGCTCGCCTCCGATGAGGCCCGGCGCGCGGCCCTGCGTTCGGCCGGCGCTGTGGGGACCGTCCCAGACCTGGGCGTCTTCCGAGGCCGTGGCCGGTGAGTTCTGATCACGATGGTGTGAAGAGAGGTTTTGCGGGTAGTCGTTCCTGCGAGCCATGAACACAAGACAAGACCTTCCTGACCAGACGACCGCGGACCCCCTTGGTACTCTCGGCTCCCCCCGAGACCCGACGTACACCGTCA
>JBIOUP010000129.1:0-9251 GCA_044867305.1 Dermatophilaceae bacterium | reverse complement strand
CGGGACGACCGAGTACGTGCCGTCCTTCTGCAGGTTGGCCAGCACGTGGTCGTTGGTGTCCTGGAGGGTGCTGCGCTCGCCGTCGAGGACGTGGCCGGTTCCGAGGCTGGCGAGGATGGATGCGACGACCGGTTTGCAGATGTCGCAGCCCCGCCCCGTCCCGTGCCGTTCGACGATCGCGCTGAAGGTGCGCAGCTCGGTGACGAGAACGGCGTTGAACAGCTCCGCCCGGGTCATCGCGAAGTGCTCGCACAGTGCCCGGCTGACCGTGACCCCGGCCCGTTCGGCTTCGGTGGTGACGAGCTTCTTGACCAGTGGCAGGCACGAGCCGCAGCTGGTGCCTGCCTTCGTGCACGCCTTGACGGCGGCTAGGTCGTGGCAGCCGTGCTCGGTCACCGCCGCCCGGATCGTCCTTGCGTCGACGGTGTTGCACGAACAGACCGGGGCCTCGTCGGGCAGCTCCAGCCCCCCGTCGCCGTGGCCACGCAGGCTCTCGGGGACCAGGTGGGTCGCCGGGTCGCCAGGCAGCTCCCGGCCGACCATGGCCCGCAGCACGGAGTATGCCGTCGCGTCACCGACGAGGATCCCGCCCCGCAGCGTCTTGGCGTCGTCAGACAGGACGAGCTTCTTGTAGATCCCGGCGACGGGGTCGGCATACACCATCTCCAGCGACCCCGGCTCGGCGCCGAAGGCGTCGCCGAAGCTGGCGACGTCGACGCCGAGCAGCTTGAGCTTGGTCGAGCTGTCTGCCTCGGTGAAGGTGCCGGCCCCGCCGAGCAGCCGGTCGACGGCGATCTCGGCCATCGCGTTGCCCGGTGCCACCAGGCCCCATACCCGCCCGCCGATGCAGGCGACCTCGCCGATGGCGGACACCGCCGGGTCGGCGCTCAGGCAGGTGTCGTCCACGACGACCCCACCCCGCTCTCCTACCGGGAGGCCGGCGGCGCGGGCCAGTTCGTCCCGAGGCCGCACGCCGGTCGCGAAGACGACGACGTCGGCCGCGATGCGCTCCCCGTCGGTGAACTCCAGGCCGGTCAGCCGGCCCAGCCGGCCGTGCGCCTTGTCCGTCGCGGTGCCGGTGCGCACCCGCACGCCGAGTGCCCCGATGAGCCGCCCGAGGGCCTCACCGCCGCCCTCGTCCACCTGCAGCGCCATGAGCCGGGGGGCGAACTCCACCACGGTGCACTCGAGCTGGAGGGCCGTGAGCGCACCGGCGGCCTCGAGCCCGAGCAAGCCTCCGCCGATGACGACCCCGCGTAGCGGCTGCCCGGAGCGTTCTCGGCGCAGCGTCTCGACGTAGCCGCGCAGCTCGGCGACGTCGTCGATGGTCCGGTAGACGAAGCAGCCGCGCAGCTGCGCTCCACGCACCGGCGGTACCCAGGCGTAGGACCCCGTGGCAAGGACCAGGTGGTCGTAGCCGAGGCGTCCGCCCGATGCCAGGACGACCTGGCGCTGCTCCCGGTCGATCTCGATGGCCCTGGCGCCCTTGCGCAGCCGGACCAGCGGATCGGTCCACAGTTCGCGCTGACCGAGGTTGAGCTCCTCGGGATCGCGGCCGGTGAAGTACGAGGTCAACGCGACCCGGTCGTAGGGTACCCGCGGCTCCTCGGCCAGGACGGTGATGCGGAACCGGCCTTGCCCGTCGCGTGAGCGCATGGCGTCGACGAACCGGTGGGCGACCATGCCGCCACCGACGACGACGACGTGCTGACCTACCTGCTGAGCCACGCGTTGTCCTCCGGATTGCTGTTTCGTCCGGTCACGCTAGGGGTGGGCTGTTTCCGGTTCGTCCGATGTGTGTTACACCCGTGCAACATCCGTCTCACACCCTGGGGTGACGGGCGGGGACAGTGCTGCCTCGGACCGCTCCAGCCAGCCGAGCAGTCCCTCGACGACGGGGCGGCAGCCCCCGCAGCCGGTCGTCGCGCGCGTCTGGGCGGCCAGGTCCGACACCGCGCGGGCCCCGGCCCGGTGGGCGTCGACGATCTGGCCTTTGGTCACCCCGTTGCAGGAGCACACCGTTGCCTGGCTGGGCATCGTCGTCGGCGAGCTGGCTTGCGGGGCAAGGTCCAGCGCTCCGGCATCGACGAGCAGCCAGGCCGGGTCGGCGGGCACGGTCGTGCCACGTTCGTAGGCGACCGTGAGCGCCGCGGCCGTCCGGGAGGACCCGACGCAGACGGCGGACACGACGCGGTTCTCGGCGACCGATACGCACACGCTGCGCCGCCCGGTGAGGTCGACCAGGCTCAGCTGGCGGCTCCCCGATGGCGGCTGCGCGGCACCGAGGGACACCGCCTCGACGCCCACCGCCTTGAGCCGGACGACCCGGCCGGCGGGTGCGGGGTTCGGTGCGGGCCCGCGGACCTGGTCGCGGCCGGCCCGCGCGCTCAGCTGGCCCGCCAGCCGGGCCGCCTGGGCCCACCCGGGCGCGACCAGTCCCGAGCAGCCCTCGGGCGGCTCGGCGCAGTCCCCGATGGCGGCGATCCGAGGGTCTGCGGGACTGCGCAGGTCCGTCCCGACCAGGACACCGTGCCGCACCGGCAGACCGGCAGCGCGGGCCAGCTCGGTGCGCGGCACGGTCCCCATCGCCGGGACGAGCAGGTCGCTGGCCAGCTCACGTCCGTCGGCGAAGCGCAGCGCCACCAGGCGCCCGGACGAGCGGCGCAGCCCGACCACCCGGGCATCGCGGATGACCGTGATGCCGAGGTCGTCGAGGGTCTCGGCGAGGACCTGCCCACCGACGGGGTCGAGGTCACGTTCCATGAGCTGGTCCCGGTGGTGCACCAGAGTGACGTGCGCCCCTCGTGCTCGCAGCCCGCAGGCCAGCTCGACACCGAGGACGCCCCCGCCGAGCACGGTGACCCGATCGGCGCGTGGCAGCGCGGCGAGCAGCGCCCGGGCGTCGTCGATGCTGCGGAGCGGGCGCACATCCGGCCCGGTCAGCTCGTCGAGTGCGGGCAACCGGGCCGCTGCGCCGGTTGCCAGGACGAGGGTGTCGAAGAAGTGGGCGCCCCCGGCGTTGTCGGCGACCATCCCGGCCCCGCGGTCAAGGTATGCCGCGGCCTGCCCCGGGTGCACCGTCACCATGTCGCTGGTTACCGTGGGCATCTGCAAAGCCGTCAGGTGGGCCCGGCCCGCGACCGCGTCGCTGAGCAGGACCCGGTTGTACGGCGCGTGTGGCTCTTCGGCGAGGACGGTGACCTCGACCGGCAGCGCCGTCGCTGGCCGGCCCCGGATCAGCTCGTCGACGAAGCGGGTGCCGACCATGCCGCTGCCGACGACGACGACCCGGTGCGGCCGTGGGCCGGGCGTCACGAAGAGCCCTCGGCCCGGCATACCGACACCGCGCACACCTTGAACTGGGGCATCCCACTCGTCGGGTCGGTGGCCGGGTCGGTCACGGCGTTGACGCACTGTTCGTCCGGGAAGTGGAACGGCATGAACACGACCTCCTGGCGGATCCGGGTCGACAGCCGGGCCGGCCCTCGCGCCTCGCCGCGTGACGAGCGCACCGACACCAGCTCGCCCTCCGCGATGTCCAGCCGGGCGGCGGTGAGCGGGTGGATCTGCACGTATGCCGTGGGCTCGGCCTTGGCCAGCTCGGCGACGCGGCGGGTCTGCGCGCCGGACTGGTAGTGCCCCAGCACCCGGCCGGTCACCAGGTAGAGGGGGGCGTCGGCGCGGACGTCGTCGTGGACCGGGCCGGGCTCCACAGGGTGCAGGACGGCCCGCCCGTCGGGGGTGCCGAAGCGGTCGAGGAACATCCGGGGGGTGCCGGGGTGCTCGGCCGACGGGCAGGGCCAGAACTCGGGGTCGCCCCGGTCCAGGCGCGGGTAGCTCAGCCCGCTGTAGTCGGCCGGGCCGCCCGCGCTGGCCCGGGCCAGCTCGTCGAAGACCTCGGACGGATCGGCGGAGAAGGCCGCCGGGGCATCGAGCTGCTCGGCCAGCTCGCTGAGCACGGCCAGCTCGTCCCGCACGTCCGCCGGCGGGTTTATGGCTCTACGACGGCGCACCACCCGGCCCTCCAGCGTGGTCATCGTGCCGTCCTCCTCGGCCCACTGGGTGACGGGGAGCACCACGTCGGCGAGGGCGGCGGTCTCGGACATCACGACGTCGCACACGACGAGCAGGTCCAGCGCGCGGATGCGCTCCCGGGCACGGGTCGCGTCGGGCGCGCTGACGAGCAGGTTCGAGCCGTGCACGAACAGGGCTCGGGGGCCACCCGGTCGGCCGAGCCGCTCGATGAGCTCGACGGCTGGCACGCCAGGCCCGGGAATCGACTCGGGCGGCACGCCCCACACCTGCGCGACGTGCCGGCGAGCGTGCGGGTCGTCGATGCGCCGGTATCCGGGCAGCTGGTCGGCCTTCTGGCCGTGCTCGCGTCCGCCCTGGCCGTTGCCCTGCCCGGTCAGGGCGCCGTAGCCGCTGCCGACCCGGCCAGGCAGGCCGAGCAGCAGCGCGAGGTTGATCGCCGCGTGGACCGTGTCGGTGCCCTTGACGTGCTGTTCGGCCCCGCGGCCGGTGAGGACGTAGGCGCCGGCACCGCCGGCCTTGGGGCTGGCCGCGATGAGCAGGTCGGCGGCGCGGCGCAGATCTTCGGCGGCAACACCGGTCTCTCGCTCGACCCGTTCCGGCCACCACTGCGCCAGGTCCGCGAGGACGTCGGGGCTACCGCGGGTGCGCTGGTCGAGGTATGCCGGGTCGGTGCCGCCCTGGACCGCGACGAGGTGCGCCAGGCCGAGCAGGAGGGTGAGGTCGGTGCCGGGAAGTGCCTGCAGGTGCATGCCGGCTCCGCTGTCGGTGAGCGCCGCCGTCGCGCTGCGCCGGGGGTCCACGACGATGAGCCCGCCGCGGCTGCGGGCTCCGGCCAGGTGCTGGACGAGCGGGGGCATGGTCTCGGCGACGTTGCTGCCGAGCAGCAGGATGGCCGCCGCGCCGCCGAGGTCGGCCAGCGGGAACGGCAGGCCCCGGTCGATGCCGAAGGCCCGGTTGCCGGCGGCCGCAGCCGAGGACATGCAGAACCGCCCGTTGTAGTCGACGAACCGGGTGCCGAGCGCAACCCGCGCGAACTTGCCCAGCTGGTAGGCCTTCTCGTTGGTGAGCCCGCCGCCGCCGAAGACGGCGAGCGCGTCGGGGCCGTCCTCGGCCCGCAGCGCGGTCACCGTGTCGACGATGCGGGCATACGCCTGCTCCCAGCTGGCCTCCTGTAGCTGGCCGCGGTCGTCGCGGACCAGTGGTGTCGTCAGCCGGCCCGGCGCATCGAGCACGGCGGCGCTGGTCCAGCCCTTGCGGCACAAGCCGCCTCGGTTCGTCGGGAAGTCTCTGGGGGTGACCTCGACGGGTAGGCCGCCCTGCTGGGTCCGGAGTGCCATCGCGCACTGCAGGGCGCAGTACGGGCAGTGCGTGTCGGCGGCCGGGCCGGTGCCGCTCAGATTCGCGACCACGCCACCCCAGTCGGCATCCGGGCGTACACGAGCGCGGTCAGGGCGGCCAGGACGGCATACGCGCCGATGAACGTCCAGACGGCGGCAACGAGGCTCCCGGTCTGCGAGGTGGACAGCGCGAAGCCTCGTGGGATGAGGAACCCTCCGAACGCTCCGACGGCTCCGGCGATCCCGATGCACCCCGCCGCCAGGCGCTTGGCGCGGAGCACGGCCTGGGGGCCGCGGTTCGCCGCCTGCGAACCGAAGACAGCCGGGATCATCCGGTAGACGGACCCGTTTCCGACCCCGCTGAAGACGAACAGCCAGAGAAACGAGGCGAAGAACGAGACGAACGAGTGAGTCTGCAGCCCTTCGATGACCCCGAGGGCGCCGACGGTCATGCACCCGAACGCGACGATCGTCATCCGCGCGCCGCCGAAGCGGTCGGCGAGGATGCCGCCGACCGGGCGGGAGACCGAGCCGACGAGGGCGCCGAGGAACGCGAGCGACACGGTGACCTCTGGGAACTGGCTCTTGAGCAGGGTGGGGAAGGCGCCGGCATACCCGATGAAGGATCCGAAGGTCCCGATGTAGATGAAGGCCAGCAGCCAGGTATGCCGGTTGCGCGCCGCAGCGGCGACCGCCCTGGTGTCGCAGCGGGCGTCGGTGATGTTGTCCATGTACCGCCAGGCGCCGAACGCGGCGAGCAGGGCCAGCGGCACGAACATCAGCCCGGCCCGCTCCAAGGCGATGCCGGAGGACGTGACGATGACGAGGGGCACGGCAAGCTGGACCGCGGCCGTACCGATGTTGCCGCCGGCCGCGTTGATGCCCAGGGCCCGGCCCTTGTCGCGGTCGGGGAAGAAGAACGAGATGTTCGCCATCGAGGACGCGAAGTTGCCGCCGCCGACACCCGCGAGGGCGGCGATCGCCAGCAGCGCCCCGAACGGCAGCTGCGGCTGGCCCACCGCCCAGGCCAGGCCCAGGCACGGGACGAGCAGGAGCAGGGCCGAGGCGATGGTCCAGTTGCGCCCCCCGAACCGGGGCACGGCGAACGTGTAGGGAATTCGCAGGGTGGCCCCGACGAGGGCTGGCACCGAGACCAGCCAGAACATCTGGTCGACCGACAGAGTGAATCCCGCTGCGGGCAGCTGCGGGACGACGATGCTCCAGGCGGCCCACACGGCGAAGCCGAGGAACTCCGCGACGATGGACCAGCCGAGGTTTCGCCGGGCGATGACCCGGCCAACGGTGCGCCACTGGTCTGGGTCTTCGGGGTTCCATCCGTCCAGCCAGCGGCCGTCGCGCCGGTGCAGGTCCAGTGCGCCGAGGACCGTCGGTGCCGAAGGGCGGGCGTCGCGCTCGACGATGGACGGGGAGTCGACGCTCACAAGACCTCCTGGCACCGGGCGGGCGGGATTCGCCTTGCCGGAAAGGTAGGAAGGCCGTGTTTCCGGCAGAGGGCCAGGCGCGTTTCCGCAGTGTCAAACCCTTCTCACACCACACCACAGCAGCCCGTGAGGTCGCCTGGTGTCGGTGCGGCATACCCGTGGGTAGTCCACTAGCGTCGGCGCAGACGAGACGGAGAGGAACGCGCACGCATGCCCGAACCCAGCGCGAAGGCCGTTCTGGTGACCGGAGGTAACCGCGGGATCGGCCTGGCCATCGCCCGTGACCTGCTCGACGCCGGGCACCGTGTGGTTGTCACGACGCGCTCCGGCCAGCCTCCCGATGGGCTGCAGGCGGTGGTTTGCGAGGTGACCGACTCGACGTCGGTCGACGCGGCGTTCGGCGAAGCCGAGTCGATCCTCGGCGGGCCGGTCGAGGTCCTCGTCGCCAACGCCGGCGTGACCCACGACCAGCTGCTGATGCGGATGAGCGACGAGGAGTTCGACCACGTCCTGGGCACGAACCTGGCCGGCGCATTCCGGTGCGCCCGTCGGGCCAGCCGGGGGATGATCCGGCTCAAGCGCGGGCGGATGATCTTCGTCTCGAGCGTCGTGGGTCTGTACGGCTCGCCCGGACAAGCGAACTACGCCGCGAGCAAGGCGGGGTTGGTGGGCTTGGCCCGCTCGATCACCCGTGAGCTGGGAAGTCGTTCCATTACGGCCAACGTGGTGGCACCGGGCTTCGTCGAGACGGACATGACCGAGGCTTTGCCCGAGGACCGCAAGGCCGCCTACCTCGCGAGTATCCCTGCGGGGCGGTTCGCCGAGGCGGGCGAGGTGGCGCGCGTCGTGCGTTTCCTCGCGTCCGACGACGCGGCATACCTGACGGGAGCCATCATCCCGGTCGATGGCGGTCTCGGCATGGGGCACTGACCGCGGCATTCAAGGGCACTGGAAGGAACTGGCGTATGGGCCTGCTCGACGGCAAGACAGTGCTGGTCACGGGGGTCCTCATGGACTCCTCCATCGCCTTCACCGTGGCCAAGCTGGCCCAGCAGGAAGGGGCCTCGGTCCTGCTCACGTCCTTCGGGCGGACCATGCGGATCACCCAGACCATTGCCAAGCGGCTGCCGACGACCCCGCCAGTGCTGGAGCTTGACGTGACCGAGCCTGAGCACTTCCAGACGCTGGCCGCGCGGGTGGGGGAGCACACCGACCGGCTCGATGGCGTGCTGCACTCCATCGGGTTCGCGCCGCCAGGCGCATTCACGTTCCTGGATGCGTCGTGGGAGGACGTCGGCACCGCCGTCCAGGTGTCGGCGTACAGCTTGAAGGCGCTCGCGGTGGCCGCCCTGCCCCTGATGCCCCACGGTGGCAGCGTCGTCGGGCTCACCTTCGACGCGCGCTACGCCTGGCCGGTGTACGACTGGATGGGCGTGGCCAAGGCCGCGTTCGAGTCGACCAACCGCTACTGTGCGCGCGACCTCGGCCCGAAGCGGGTGCGGTGCAACCTCGTAGCCGCCGGGCCCATCCGCACGACCGCGGCCAAGTCGATCCCCGGCTTCGAGGTCTTCGAGAACAGCTGGGGGGAAAGGGCTCCGCTCGGGTGGGACGTGCGCGACCCGGTGCCGACGGCCCGCGCGTGCGTCGCCTTGCTGTCGGACTGGTTCCTGGCTACGACCGGAGAGATCATCCACGTCGACGGTGGGGTGCACGCAGTGGGGTGAGGGCTGGTATGCCGTGCGGAACGGCGATCTGCTCCATTTGCCGGTTTGGGCTGTGGATAACGTCTGCCTCCTGTGGATCCCGGTGAGCGGGTTGTAGGCCCTCTCGGCATACTCGGGGCAGGCGCCACAGGCAGGGGCGCCGCCAACGGGAAGGGAACCGCCTGGTGATTGCACCGCGCAAGTGGGTCATAGCCGTGGCGCTGAGCGTGCTCGTGTGCGGGATCGGCGCCTGCTCGGGTTCGGCGCCGCAGCCAGGCTCGACGTCGACGGTGACCGCGAGTGAGTCCGCGAGCACGTCCGCTAGTCCCTCCATGACTGCGAGCGCCTCGACAGCATCGGCAACCGCATCCGACATCCCGGCTGACGCACGGGCCGCCACAGCCGACGGCGCCCAGAAGTTCGCGGCATATTGGATATCGCAGTTCAACCAAGCATTCCGGGCTGCGGATGCAACCCCGATTCGCCTCATCAGCACGGCTGAATGCACCGCGTGCCAAGGATTCATATCCGATATCGAGAAGCTGCGACAGAGTGAAGAGCACGTAAACGGTGACATCTGGACCGTCATCGGAAGTGACATTGAGAGTTTTGACAACGTGGCTTCCGCAGTTGCCATCGTGAGTATCAAGCAGAATCCAGTCTCCCGAGTTGGAACGGGCGGAAGCGTTGGTCTGCCATACAAGGAACGCAACGACGGGCTAGCCTTTAGTCTG
>JBIOUP010000128.1:0-4000 GCA_044867305.1 Dermatophilaceae bacterium | reverse complement strand
CATGAAGAACACGTTGAGCAGGTGCTGGGCCGCCACCCACAGCGGAAGGGTGCTTGCCGGCGGGCCGCCCGGCGGCGGGGCGGTGCCGGGATAGCGTTCGAGGAACTGCGCCACCGCCGGCACGGTCTGCAGCCACTGCGCAAGGGCGACGGCGCAGATCAGCACGGCATACCCGATGGGCAGCAGCCACAACAGGTTGAACCACCGCGCGCGACCGATCCGGACCCGCGGCGCGATCCCGGACGCCTGCGGCAGCGCGCCGGCCCAGTCACGCGGGTCGATGACGTCTTCGCCGGTCGTCAGCTTGGCGCGGTAGCTCGGCACCGACGGCCGAGAGGTGCTCGGCGATGACGCTTCGCGAGCCGTCTCACTCATGCCATGGCCCTCCCGTCGTCAGGCAGGCTTGACCACCCGGTGCGGAGTACCCGACGGGCTTGGTTGTCTTCGGCGACTGCTGGCCCCGACAGCGCTCTTGGGGCGTACGACTAGCCTAGTTCGGTGAGCGCTCCGGTGGTGATTCGTATGCCGGGTGCCGAGGATGCCGGCGCCATCGCCTCGGTCCAGATGGACGGGTGGCGCGAGACGTATGCACACCTGCTGCCGGCGCACTTCTACGACGACGAGGCGCGCGCTGCCCGCGCCGAGCGCTGGCGGCAGCTGCTAGGCACCGAACCGCTACCGACGCGGCTACGGGTGGCCGACGACGGTGACGACGTGGTCGGCATGGCCTTCGCCGGACCTGCGCAGGAGGAGGACCCCGCCCGCGAGCTGCAGCTGTACGCGATCTACGTGCGCTCCAGCCACCACGGCACCGGCGTCGCCGCCCGCCTGCTCGACGCCGTCCTGGGTCAAGACCCCGCGCAGCTGTGGATGGCCAAGGACAACCCCAGAGCCCACGCGTTCTACCGCAAGCACGGGTTCCGGCCCGACGGGCGCGAGCAGGCCGACCCGGACCTGGAGAACCTGCTCGAGGTCCGCCTCGTCAGGTGACCTGGCGCGCTCAGGCGTAACAGCGAAGCGGCTGCCCCCCGTTGAAGGCGACCATGTCGCGCATGATCGGATCGAGTTCCAGCGGCGTGCCCGGGGCCGCGCCCTCCAGCTCGGCATACGCGCGGTGCAGGTTGCCGACGATGCGTTCCCGGTCGAGCAGGTCGGCGAACTCGCCCAGGTCGATCTCGCGTGCGAGCTCGAGTGGGCTGAGTCCGGCCGCCTTCCCGCGCACCGCTGCGTCCTGCACGAAGCGCGCGTATGCCGTCACCCTCGCGATCACCTCAGGCCCACAGACGGGGCCATGCCCAGGGATGATCGTCTCGGCGCCCAGGCCGGCCAGCTGCTCGAGCGCCTCGAGAGCACCCTGGATCGAGCCTTGCAAAAGAAAGGGCGTGCCGCCGTTGAAGATCAGGTCGCCGCTGAAGAGCAGCTTGCGCTCCGGGACCCAGACAAACGAGTCGTTCGTCGTGTGCGCCGGGGTGCCGCAGTGCACGACCTCGCAGCGCAGCTCGTCGACCCACACCGTCACGCGATCGGTGTACGTGAGGAACGGCGGCTCGAGCTCGACGTCGCCCCAGTCGACGGGCGTCCAGTTGGGCGCCGATCGAGGCATCCCCCAGGCGCGGATGCCGTCGCGGACCTTCTCGTGCCCGACGATCGTCGCGCCCGGGAACAGGTAGTTGCCGAAGGTGTGGTCGCCATGGTGGTGGGTGTTGACGAGGGTGCGCACCGGGCGGTCGGTCACCCGGCGGATGGCCTGCAGGTAGGCCCGCGTGCGGCGTTCGGTCGAGCAGGCATCGATGCTGACGACGCCCTTGGCCGCGACCAGGAAGCCGGTGTTGTTGATCCACCAGCTGCCATCGGGCTGGACGTAGGCGTAGATCCCCTCGCTCACCTCCTCGGCCCGGGTCGGCAACGGCAAGCTGTGCGGTGGCGCTGGGTGGCTGCTCATGCGCATTGCTTACCAGTCCGGCGCCCCGCAGCACTCCCCGAGCCGCCAGCGGCGACGCGGACGTGACGTTCTTGGCGAAATCCCGCATCAGGGGACTGCCCCGATGCATCCTTGAGATGCAACCAAGATGCAACCTGAGCGACGACATGCTTGGGCCATGGCAGGCAACCAACTCGTCCACACGGCGTCGACTCGCTCAAGAGGGGGACTCATGACATTCACCGCCACACCGGCCTTCACCCGCACCGCCTGTCGGGACTGCGGCACACTCATCGAAGTCGGACAGCAGATCACCTCGGCAGCGGACGGGTTCCGCCACGGTAGCTGCGTGGCGCGGGCCATCCAGCCGCGGCACGAGCTCGAGCTGGCGCAGGCTGGCTGACCCGGCTCACGGAACGGCGAGCGGGAAGCGCTCGTTGAAGCGCGGGGTCCACGCGTCGGGCACGGCTGCGCCTGCCTCTCCATAGAGGTAGAGGTACGCGCTGACCATCACCTTCTCGCCGTCGCCCTCTGCGGCGATGAACCCGTGCCCGGGAGCCGGGCCGTCGAGCACGGTGAGGTAATACGTCGCCCCGGGCTCGCGGCATACCGAGTCGATCGTGCCCGAAAGAGCCGGTATGCCGTCCTCTTGCCCCGCGAGCCGATCGCCGGCACCGAGGTCATCGGGCACGCCGAGGGCGGCACACACGGCGCTGAACGCGGCCTGGTTCGGGCCGGCAGCCGTACCGACGGGGACGATCGCCCTAGCCCGCCTTCCGCGGAAGTGGGTCAGGTGCAGGCGCAGGTTCTCAAGCAGAATCGCCCAGCCCTTGCTCATGGCGTCGTAGTCGTTGTCCCACTCCTCCCCTTCACCGAAGCCACTGTTCACCAGGCGGACCACGCAGGTACCGCCATCCTTGGCCTCGACGAGCCACTCTTGGACCATCGGGCCATCGCCGCTGTCGGCGAACGCCACGCGGTGCGGTGGCTCCCAGGCGGCGACCGTCGCGGTGTGCTCACCCATGGGCCCGAAGCGCATGGTCACCGCGCCGCCTTCCTCCTCGGCTACCTCGTGCGGGACGAACCAAGAGCTGATGCCTGGCCCGGTGGCAACCGCCTCCCAGACCTGCTGCGGTGTCCCCGGAACCTCGACCGACACGTCGATGACGCGGTCGGCTGCCGGGTTGTTACGGTCGGTTTCACTCATGGGCGGGCTCCTTGTCTGGACGTGGGTAGCTCATGACGACGACCCGGTACCAACGGCCGTGGTGCGCGCTCTCGTCGTGGTAACGGGCTGCCAGCGAGCGCACTGCCGCACCGAGCTCCTCGGCGAAGGCGGTCCGATCCTGCGCCGAGCGCAGGCGCAGGTCGACGTCGACCGAGAGGGTGGGTAGGCGCTTTCCGGCGCGTTCGGCGGTCGGTAGCAGCCTGCCCACCTCACGCACGACACGTGCCGCGAGGGCGATGAGGTAGGCCGCGGACAGCCGGTTCCGCACGCGCGCCGGATCGGTGCTGGCAGGGCCCATGGCACCAGGCGACACCACGTATGCCGGTGCGCTGGCCCCCAGCACCCGCTCGGTCAGGCCCCCGTGCCGGCGCTGGTCGACCTCCACGACCAGCCCGTGCTCCTCGAGAGCCTTGAGGTGGTAGCCGACTCGCTGACGGGGCAAGCCGATTCGCGCCGCGAGGCTAGCCGCCGAGGCCGGTTGTTCGGCCAGGGCGGCGAGCAACCGGGACCGCACTGGGTCGAGAGCGACAACCGCTGCGGCCGGGTCCTCGATGACGGAAACGTCGCTCATGGCGCTCGTTGCTGCACGCTGCGTCACGGTGCCTCACCGCACATCAGAAGGCGCGCTGCTCCAACCGGAGCGATGACCACCAGGAGCGGTGTCCACCAGGCGCGCTGGTCCACCCGGAGCGGTGTGACCACGCTGCAGGGAGGCAAACCCGCCTCTCGGCGTGCGGGGCGGTCGCTCGGCGTGCGGGGCGGTCTCGCACGTTCGCATCGGCATGAGTCCCCAGCGTGGCCTTGACAGTAATCTTTGTCAAGACGTCACCCGAGGCGCAACACCGCAGCCC
>JBIOUP010000127.1:0-4619 GCA_044867305.1 Dermatophilaceae bacterium | reverse complement strand
CGAACGCTGCCGCTCAGCTGGTGGCGAGCAGCTTCCGCTCGGCATTGCGGTGGGCGGTCGCCATCGCCTTGGTGAGCGCCGTCGGTGGGGTGCTGCTGTCCTACTTCGCCGACAC
Organism: Dermatophilaceae bacterium; assembly: GCA_044867305.1. Taxonomy (GTDB): domain Bacteria; phylum Actinomycetota; class Actinomycetes; order Actinomycetales; family Dermatophilaceae; genus Phosphoribacter. The sequence continues at coordinate 4,504 of JBIOUP010000127.1, read as the reverse complement.
CCCGTCGGGTGGGACGATCGTCTGCCTGTCCATCGCGATCTTCCTGCTCGCCGCAATGTCGCAGGCGCTCTTGGACCGCATCCGCCGCCCCGGCCATCGGGAGGCCGAGCGACACCCGCACGAGCACGGCCCGGAATGCGGTCACGAGGCGGTCTGGCACGACGGCCACGTCGACTACGTGCACGATGGTCACCGGCACGCACCGCACGAAGGCCACTACGACGAACACGCGAAGGCGGGCACGGGAGAGCAGCACTGATGCCCGAGACCGAGCGGCGGGTGACCCGCCAGCGGGCCGCCGTCGCTGACCTGCTCGAGCGCACCGACGACTTCACCTCGGCGCAGGACCTGCATGCCCGGCTGCGCTTGGCCGGCAACCCGATCGGGCTCGCGACGGTCTACCGCACCCTGCAGGCCATGGCTGCGGACGGCGACGTCGACGTGCTGCGGGGGCCGGACGGCGAAGCGGCCTACCGGCGGTGCAGCACCGGGCACCATCACCACCTGGTATGCCGGTCGTGCCGGCGCACGGTTGAGGTCGAGGGTCCGGCCGTGGAGGCGTGGGCGGAACGGATCAGCCGCCAGCACGGGTTCCGCGAGGTCGCGCATACCGTGGAGATCGTCGGCACCTGCCCCGACTGCTCGGAGTAGCCGTGGCCCCACCTACGAAATCAAGCAGTTGTCCTCCGCTCCGTGATGCGTCGTGGAGTGGACGCAAACTCCTTGAGTTCAGCGCGCTGTGGGCCAGAGCCGGCGCGAGCGGTCAGGGCCGGCGCCAGCGGTCAGGGCCGGCGAGAGCGGTCAGGGCCGGCGAGAGCGGTCGATGGCGCCCCCGTAGCGGCGGTCGCGAGCGGCATACGTCTCGATCGCCGACCAGAGGTGGCGGCGGTCGAAGTCCGGCCACAGCGTGTCGAGGAAGACCAGCTCGGCGTAGGCCGACTGCCAGAGTAAGAAGTTCGACGTGCGCTGCTCCCCCGACGAACGGACGAACAGGTCGACGTCCGGCATGGTCTGGTCGTCCAGGTGGCGGGCGATGGTCCGCTCGTCGATCGACCGGGGCGAGATGCGCCCCGCCTTGACCTGCTCGGCGATGCGCGCCACCGCATCGACGATCTCGGCGCGCCCGCCGTAGTTGACACAGAAGTGCAGAGTGAGGCCGCTGTTGTGCCGGGTCAGCTCCTGGGCCACCTCCAGCTCGTGGATGACCGAGCGCCACAGGCGAGGCCGGCGTCCCACCCAGCGCATCCGCACGCCCCAGGAGTGCAGCTGGTCGCGCCGGCGGCGGATCACCTCCCGGTTGAACCCCATGAGGAAGCGCACCTCGTCAGGCGAACGGCGCCAGTTCTCTGTCGAGAAGGCGAAGGCGGACAGGTGCTTGACACCGACCTCGATGGCACCGGCCACGACATCGAGCAGCGCCGCCTCCCCGGCCTCGTGGCCCTTCGTGCGCGCCAGCCCGCGCGCGTTGGCCCAGCGGCCGTTGCCGTCCATGACGACGGCAATGTGGTCAGGGACGAGCTGCGGCGGCAGGGCCGGTGGTCTCGCTCCGGACGGGTGCGCAAAGGGACGCTCGTATGCCGTCACGCTTGGTGCCGTTCCGCAGCGCCGGTCCGTTCCACGTGACGCAGCGAGCGCACCCCGTGCTCGAGGTGCCACTGCAGGAACGCCGCGACCAGCCCACTGCCCTCACGACGGTCGACCGGATCACTGGCGTCGGCAACCCCCCAGTCGCCGCAGAGCAGCGCAGCGAGCAGCCCGAGAGTGGTCGGTGCCGGAACCGCACAGCCGGGCGGACGGCATACCGCACAGACGACTCCTCCCGCGGCGATGTTGAGCCAGCGGTGCGGACCAGGTGACCCGCACTTGGCGCAGTCGTGGAAGCTCGGCGCCCAGCCGGCGACCGCGAGGGCACGCAGCAGGTAGGCATCCAGGACCAGTCCAGGGTCATGCTCTGCGGCGACGATGGCGGCGAGCGCGCCGGCGAGCAGGAGGTACTGCTGCATCGATGGCTCGTGCTCCTCGGTGAGCCGGTCGCAGGTCTCCACGACGGCCGTCGCCGCGGTGTATGCCGCATAGTCGCGGCAGATCGCGTCGCCGTGCGGGGCGAGGGTCTCGGCCTGGGTCACCGTGTCGAGGTTGCGGCCCTCGTAGCACTGCAGGTCGACGACCATGAACGGCTCCAGGCGAGCACCGAAGCGCGATCCGGTGCGGCGCACCCCTTTGGCGACCGTGCGCACCTTGCCGCGAGTGCGGGTCAGCACCGTGATGATCCGGTCGGCCTCCCCCAGCTTGTGGGTGCGCAGGACGACCGCCTCGTCACGGTAGAGGGGCACGGGGCCATTGTGCCCGGCGCGCCTGCTCGCGTAGGGCTCGCCACGATGGGCAGTACAGACCACGGGCGGTTGTCCCTGCCGGCATCCCGCTGGATCTGTCGCTTCGGCGTGCGCTTTCGGCCCGAACGGTTGTTCGAGAACGTGGTAGCGTGGCGGCATGTCCTTCTCGATGCAGGGCTCGTTGCTCGACCTGGGCGAAGAGCCGTCGTTCGAGCCGCTCGGCGACGCCCTGGTCCGGACCCACCTGACCCAACGAGCCTGGCTGGACGTGCGGCCCGGCTGGCTGCGGGGGTCCGATGCAGTGTTCGACGCCCTTCACCATACGGTGCCGTGGAAGGCAGAGCGCCGTCAGATGTACGACAGCGTCGTCGACGTCCCCCGGCTGACCAAGTTCTACGGCGTGGGTGAGCCGCTGCCACTACCGGTGCTCGAGGAGGCCCGAGAACGGCTGTGCGAGCACTACCGGCACGAGCTGGGCGAGGACTTCACCACCGCGGGCCTGTGCCTCTACCGGGACGGGCGCGACAGCGTCGCCTGGCACGGCGACCGAATCGGCCGCGGCAGGACTCACGACACCATGGTCGCGATCTTGTCGTTGGGGTCAGCCCGGACGTTGGCGTTGCGCCCCACCGGTGGTGGCGCTCCGGCGGCGCGGGTTGCGCTCGGCCACGGCGACCTGGTCGTGATGGGCGGGTCGTGCCAGCGCACCTGGGAGCACGCGATCCCCAAGACCGCCAAGTCCGTTGGGCCGCGGATCTCGGTCCAGTTCCGGCCAACCGGCGTCCGCTGAGAGCCGCCGTGGCGCCTTGTCGGCAGATCGGGGAGCAGGGCGGCAGCAACAACCGCCGCTTGGGGGTGACCCGTGCCGCCACGTACGGCCGACGAAGCGGCGAGGATCCTCATGGCACGTGACGCTGGCCCGGGCCGGACGGTCGCCGTCATCGGGGCCGGGATCGGGGGGCTCAGTGCTGCGCTGACGTTGCTGCAGGCTGGCTTCGACGTGCACGTCTACGAGCAGGCGCCGGCCTTGGCCGAGGTCGGGGCGGCGCTGCAGGTGACCCCGAACGCCAGTCGGGTCCTGCACCGGCTCGGGCTGGCCCAGGCGCTGCAGGAGGCGGGGACCAAGTCGCTGGCGTGGCACCACCGGCGCTGGGACGACGGCCGGACGCTGCTGCGCACCCCGCTGGCTGCAGCCCTGGAGGCCCGGTTCGGCTTCCCGCACTACCAGCTGCGCCGTGCCGACCTGTTGGCAGTCCTGCTGCGTCGCCTACCTGCTGACCGGCTGCATGTCGGCCGCCGGTTCTCTGGGTTCGCCGAGCACGGCGACCGGGTGCAGGTGCAATTCGCCGATGGGCAGGTGCTTGACGTCGACCTGCTGGTCGGTGCGGACGGCATACATTCGACGGTGCGCACCCAGCTGTTCGGCCCGGAGTCTCCCCACTTCACCGGCTGCGCGGCGGTACGTGCGCTGATTTCTGCCGATCGGCTGCACGACCTGGCCCTCGACACCACATCTGAGGTCTGGATGGGACCGGGACGGCACCTGGTGCACTACTTCGTCGGCGGCGGGCGCCTGCTCAACGTCGTCGCGGTCACGGACCGTGACACCTGGACGCGCGAGTTCTGGAGTGACCGCGGGAATCCCGCTGACGCGGTGGCCGCGTTCGCGGGGTGGCACCCCCAGGTCCGGAGCATTCTCGAGGCGGTCGACGACGTGTACATCTGGGCACTGCTCGACCGGGCGCCGATGCCGCGCTGGTCGGCAGGCCGCGTGACGCTGCTGGGCGACGCCTGCCACGCGATGCTGCCGTTCATGGCCCAGAACGCCGCGCAAGCCATCGAGGACGCCGCTACCCTGGCCGCCTGCCTCGCCGGCGAAGGCACTGACGTTGGCGATGCCCTCAGACGCTACGAGCGGCTGCGCATCCCGCGCACAGCGCGCCTGCAGGCCCTCTCCGCCGAGAACAAGACCCGCTTCCACCTTCCCGACGGGCCCGAGCAGCGCGCTCGTGACGCCCAGATGGCCACCGGCTCGACGGACTGGTCGTACGACGCGGTCGCCTGGATCTACGACCACGACGCGAGCTCGCTCACGCAGAACTTGGGTGCCACCCCCGACTGAGTGCCCGCCTGTCTACGCCACCGGGACGGCGTCGCGGACCGCCCGGTTG
>JBIOUP010000126.1:0-7006 GCA_044867305.1 Dermatophilaceae bacterium | reverse complement strand
GAGGCTGCGCGGCGACCCGCCGCTGGACAGGGCGGAGGTGACCCCGTCGCTCAAGGCGCGGATCTCGCGGTCGACGACGACGGCATACAAGCCCTCTTTGCCCCCGAAATGCTCGTAGACGACCGGCTTGGACACGCCGGCCTTGGCTGCGATCTCCTCGACCGTGCTGGCCTCGTAGCCCTTGACGGCGAAGACCCGCCGCCCGACGTCAAGGAGCTGCTCGCGCCGCTGAGGTCCGGTCATCCGCGCACGTGGCGTGTTGGCATCGCTCGTCGCCCGGGTGTCCACACCGCCATTGTGCCCGGCCGCCTAGGGCTAACCTGGGTCGGTCCGGCGGGGCCGGGCATTCCCCGGTTGGTCTGCTGGCAGGGCCCGCCTGACTTTGAATCAGGACTAGCGACGCAGGTTCGATTCCTGCCCGGGGAGCTGCTGCAAACAGATCTAGGGTGGGAGGGCCGCACACCTCAGTCGCACGCGGAGGGCCACACCGGTGACGCAAGAGCTGGCCATGACCTCCCTTCGGGAGCGGTACACCGCCCAGAGCGGCCGGGTGCACCTGACGGGCATCCAGGCGCTGGTCCGCCTGGTCATGGACCTGCGTCGGGCCGACCAGAGAGCCGGCCGCCACACGGCGGCGTTCGTCTCCGGTTATGAGGGCTCGCCGCTGGGCGGGTTCGACCTGGAGATGCAGCACAACCAGGCACTGCTGGACGAGCTGGACATCCTGCTTCAGCCGGGGCTCAACGAGGAGCTCGCCGCCACGGCCGTCCAGGGCACCCAGCTGGCGTGCCTCCAGCCGGACAAGCGCGTCGACGGGGTCATGGGGCTGTGGTACGGCAAGTCCCCGGGTGTGGACCGTTCCACAGATGCGTTGCGCCACAACAACCTCATGGGCACGCACCCGGACGGCGGGGTGCTGCTGCTCGCCGGGGACGATCCCACGGCCAAGTCGTCGACGGCTCCAGGGGCCTCCGAGAACATCCTCGCCGACGTCGGAATGCCGGTGCTCTACCCCTGCGATTCACAGGACGTGCTGGACCTGGGCATGCACGGCTTGGCGATGTCACGCGCGAGCGGTCTGTGGGTCGCCCTCAAGATCGTCACCAACGTCGCGGACGGCTCCGGGAGCGTCGACGTCGACCCCGCGCGGCGCGCGACCGTCGAGCCGGACCTCACCGTCGAGGAGCGGCCTTACCGGCATACCCCCACCGCGCACGTGCTGCAGCCCAGCGTGGGTGAGCTCGAGCGCAGCCGCGACGGGACCCGGCGCACGCTGGCGCTGCGGTATGCCGTCGCCAACGGTCTCAACCAGATCACTCGCCGAGGGGCGGGGGACCGCATCGGGGTCCTCGCCGCGGGCGCGACCTACCTCACCGTGCGTCAGGCGCTGCGGACCCTCGGGCTGGACGAAGATGCGTTGGAGCGCCTCGGTATTCGGCTGTTGCACCTGCGGATGATCTGGCCGTTGGAACCCGCCATCGTCCGGGAGTTCGCAGCCGGCCTCGAGCAGATCGTCGTGGTCGAGGAGAAGCGCCCGCTCGTCGAGCTGGCCGTGAAGGACGTGCTGTACGGAACGCCGAACGCTCCCGCGGTGTACGGCAAGCGCGGCCCGGACGGCCCGCTGTTCGGACAGTCCGGCGAGCTCGACGCCGACCGGGTCGCTTTGGCACTGGCCCGCCGCATCGTCGACGCAACCGGGGATGAGTCGGTACGCCGTTGGCTGGCGGCCACGTCGGCCGGCCCGACCCGGTCCACCCCGCTGCCGGTGATGACCCGGCTGCCGTTCTTCTGTTCGGGCTGCCCGCACAACACCTCGACGTTCACCCCCGACGGCGTCCGCGTCGGAGCGGGCATCGGTTGCCACGCGATGGTCGCGCTGATGAACCCGAACCGCGTCGGTGACGTCGTCGGGCTGACCCAGATGGGCGGCGAAGGCGCCCAGTGGATCGGCATGGAGCCGTTCCTGCGCGACAAGCACTTCCTGCAGAACCTCGGTGACGGCACCTTCCACCACTCCGGCAGCCTGGCCATCCGCGCTGCCGTCGCGGCCGGCGTCAACATCACCTACCGCCTGCTCTACAACTCCGTGGTCGCCATGACCGGCGGACAGCACGCGGTCGGTGCCATGCCCATCGACGCGCTCGCTCGTGAGCTGGCGGCCGAAGGAGTCAAGCAGGTCATCATCACGACCGAGAACCCCACGGCGTACCAGCATGTCTCACTCCCGGACAACGCGACCGTGTGGCATCGCGAGCGCATGGAGGCGGCCCGCGAGGCGCTCGCGACGGTGCCAGGGGTGACCGTGCTGATCCACGACCAGGAGTGCGCCGCCGAGCTGCGCCGCAAACGCAAGCGCGGCCTGGCTGTCACCCCGGTCGAACGAGTCGTCATCAACGAGCGGGTGTGCGAGGGATGCGGCGACTGTGGGCGCAAGTCCAACTGTCTGTCGGTGCAGCCGGTCGACACCGAGTTCGGCCGCAAGACGCGGATCGACCAGTCCTCATGCAACCTCGACTACTCCTGTCTGGCCGGGGACTGTCCCTCGTTCCTCACGGTGGTGCCAGGGGGCGCGACGGTGACGGCGCGGCTGCCGAGCGTCGATGTCGCCGCGCTGCCGCAGCCACGGGTCACCGCGACGGCGTCACACACGACCCGGGTCACCGGAGTGGGCGGGACAGGAGTCGTCACGCTGGCCCAGGTCCTGGCCATGGCGGCAACGCTGGCCGGCCGGCAGGTGCGCGGCCTGGACCAAACCGGCCTGGCGCAGAAGGGCGGAGCGGTTGTCTCGGACCTCAAGGTCACCGTCGACCCGCTCGAGCAGTCCAACAAGGCGATGACCGGTGAGTGCGACCTCTACCTGGGCTGTGACCTGCTCGTCGCCGCCGACGCTCGCTACCTGCGCAGCGCCGACCCGACCCGCACCTTCTCGGTCCTCTCGACGAGCAAGGTGCCGACCGGCCAGATGATCACAGATGTCGACGCGATGTTTCCCGACGTCGAGCAGGTGCTCGACGTCATCGCGGGCCGCAGCCGCGCGATCGCGACCATCGACGCCCGGGGCGTGTCTCGCACGCTCTTCGGGGACGACCAGTTCGCCAACCTGCTGCTCACCGGGGTCGCCTACCAGTCCGGCGCCTTACCGATGCCGGCCGACACCATCGAGGAGGCGATCCGGCTCAACGGGGTCAAGGTCGACGCCAACACCGCTGCCTTCCGAGCCGGGCGCCTGTATGTCGCCGACCCGGCTGCCTTCAGCGCGATCCTCGGGCAGCGCAGCGTCCCGTCGCAATGGCGGGCGCCGGCACCGTCCGGGGCGACCGGCTCGGTGATCGCATCGGTCGGGGCGCCGGAGGGATCGGAGCTGGCCAGGCTGGTCGCGATCCGGGTGCCGGACCTCGTCGAGTACCAGGACCTGCGCTACGCCAGGCGGTATGCCGGCCTCGTGGCTCGAGTGCGCCGTGCCGAGGCCGCCGCCGTCCCCGGCTCGAGCGCATTGGCCGAGACGGTTGCCCGCTACCTGTACAAGCTCATGGCCTACAAGGACGAGTACGAAGTGGCGCGCCTCGTCCTGGACCCGGCTGCGACACAGGCGATCCGCGCCCAGTTCGGCCCAGAAGCCAAGGTCACCTACCGGCTGCACCCACCACTGCTGCGGGCGATGGGTCTGCAGCACAAGGTCGGGCTGGGTCCCTGGTTCACCCCGGTGTTCCGTGCGCTCGCCGCGATGCGCCGGGTCCGGGGCACGGCGCTGGATCCCTTCGGCGCCACGAGCATCAGGCGGATGGAGCGCGAGCTCGTCACCGAGTACCAAGCCATGGTGGATGCGCTGCTGCGTGACCTGCGTCCGGAAACCCTCGAGCACGCCGTCCGGATTGCCGCGCTCCCCGACCTCGTCCGGGGGTACGAGCAGATCAAGGTCGACTCCGTTGCGCGTTACCGCGCGGAGTACGCCAGGCTCCGGGACGCACGCCCCGCCCCGGTAGACTCCGCCCTGTGACCGACTCCCGCCCGGCCGCCGTCATCGTGCTCGCAGCCGGCGAGGGAGTGCGGATGCGATCGGCCAAGTCGAAGATGCTGCACACGATCGGTGGCCGGTCTCTGCTGGAGCACGCGATCGGCGCCGCGCGGGGAGTGGACCCGGCATACCTGGCCGTCGTGGTGCGGCACGAGCGCGATGGCGTCGCCGAGCACGTCGCCGAGGTCGACCCTGAGGCGGTCATCGCCGACCAGGATGAGATCAAGGGGACCGGGCGAGCGGTCGAGTGCGGGCTGGCCGCGTTGCCCGCCGACCTGGGCGGAACCGTGCTCGTCACCTACGGCGACGTACCCTTGCTCACCGCGGAAACGCTGCGCTCGATGCTGGACGCCCACGCCGCCACTGGCAGTGCCGTCACGGTGATCACGGCCGTGGTGCCCGACCCGAGCGGTTACGGCCGGATCGTGCGGGCGGACGACGGCACCGTCCAGGCCATCGTCGAGCACAAGGACGCGACCGAGTCTCAGCTGGCCATCGCCGAGATCAACTCGGGCCTGTACGCGTTCGATGCCCAGGTCCTGCGGGCCGCGCTCGGGCTCATCGGCGCCGACAACGTCCAGGGCGAGCGTTACCTCACCGACGTCGTGGGCATCGCCCGGGATCAAGGGCATCGGGTCACGGCATACCGGGTCGAGGACGTCTGGCAGACCGAAGGGGTCAACGACAAGATCCAGCTCGCCCGCTTGGGTGCCGAGCTCAACCGCCGCACCGTCGAGCGGGCCATGCGCGAGGGCGCGATCGTGCGCGACCCGGCGACCACCTGGATCGACGCGACGGTGTCGATCGGACAGGACACCGTCGTGCACCCCAACACGCAGCTGCTCGGCGCCACGACCATCGGTGCCGACGCGGTGATCGGGCCGGACACGACTCTCACCGACATGGAGGTCGGCGACGGCGCCACGGTATGCCGGACCCAGGGCTCGCTCTCGGTCATCGGCCCGGGCGCCACGGTAGGCCCGTGGGCCTACCTTCGGCCCGGCACCGAGCTGGGGGCCGAAGGCAAGATCGGGACGTTTGTCGAGACGAAGAACTCCAACATCGGGGCGGGGGCCAAGGTGCCGCATCTGTCCTACGTCGGCGACGCCACCATCGGCGAGGGCACGAACATCGGGGCCGCATCGGTGTTCGTCAACTACGACGGCATCGCCAAGCACCGCACGGTCGTGGGCAAGCACTGCCGGATGGGCAGCGACAACATGTACGTCGCTCCCGTGACCATCGGTGATGGGGTCTACTCGGGGGCTGGCACGGTGATCCGTTCGGACATCCCGTCCGGATCGCTGGCCATCAGCGTGGCACCGCAACGCAACGTGACGGGGTGGGTGGCAACGAACCGGCCTGGCACAAAGGCCGCGAAGGCCGCCGAAGCCGGCGAGGCACGGCATACCGGCGAGGTCGAGGGCGAGACGAGCGCATGACCTCGATCAACAAGAAGTCCAAACGTCACCTCATGGTGTTCTCGGGCCGGGCGCACCCCGAGTTGGCAGTGGCGGTGGCGACGCAGCTGGGGACCGAGCTCGTGCCGACCGAGGTGTACGACTTCGCCAACGGCGAGATCTACGTGCGGTACGAGCAGTCGGTGCGCGGCTGCGACGCTTTCGTCATCCAGAGCCACACCGAACCGATCAACAAGTCGATCATGGAGCAGCTCATCATGATCGACGCGCTGAAACGGGCCTCGGCCAAGCGCATCTCCGTGGTGCTGCCGTTCTACGGGTACGCCCGTCAGGACAAGAAGCACCGCGGGCGTGAGCCGATCTCGGCCCGACTGATGGCCGACCTGCTGCGCACGGCTGGCGCGGATCGGCTGATGGCGGTGGACCTGCACACTGCCCAGATTCAGGGGTTCTTCGACGGGCCAGTGGACCATCTCATGGCCTTGCCGATCCTCTCGGACCACGTCGAGGCGCGGTACGGGCGCCGGGAGCTGTCGGTGGTCTCGCCCGACGCGGGGCGGATCAAGGTGGCCGAGCAGTGGTCCAGTCGCCTGGGCGGCGCCCCGCTGGCGTTCGTGCACAAGACCCGCGACATCGAATGGCCCAACGCGGCTCGCGCCAACCGGGTGGTGGGCGAGGTCCGCGACCGGCTCTGCGTGCTCGTCGACGACATGATCGACACAGCCGGCACCATCGTTGCGGCGGCCGACGCGCTGCAGGAGGCCGGTGCCGGCGAGGTGGTCATCGCGGCCACGCACGCGATCTTGTCGGGCCCGGGGGTGGACCGGCTCAAGGCATGTGAGGCGACAGAGGTCATCGTGACCGATACGCTGCCGATCCCGTCGGAGCGACATTTCGACAAGCTCACCGTGCTGCCGATCGCCCCGCTCATCAGCCGGGCGATCAAGGAGGTCTTCCAGGACGGCTCGGTGACCAGCCTGTTCAACGGGCGCGCCTAGTTCGAGCTCGCGCTGCGGGACTCGGGGCCGCGCCTAACCCGGACAAATTGCGCGCTTTTGGACCGCAGACGGCGCTTGTAGCGCGAGATACGGAGCTACAAGCACCCTCCTGGCGCTATGAGCGGGCGAAATGCGAGTTCCACTCAAGACACGAGCGGGCGCGGGGTCTGTCCATGAGGGACTCATGGGCCGCCCTGGCTGCCTTGTCCGCGCCGGGGCTCTGCCCGCGCGGCCCGGCGACGCTCACGGTATGCCGCGACAGCGGCCCGGTTGCCGCAGTTGCCTTCGCAGTAGCGACGGGAGCGGTTCTTGGACAGGTCGACGATGACGTCGTCGCAGTCGGCAGCCGCGCAGCAGCCCAGCCGGTCGAGCTCACCGGCTCGGACCAGGTCAACGAAGGCCATCGCCGCCTCGACCGCCATCCGAGTGGCGAGCGGCGCCGACGGCGGGCTGGCGTGCAGGTGCCAGCCCCACCCGTCGTGGTCGACCAGCTGAGGGACGGCGTTCGCCTGCACGAGCAGGGTGTTCAACCGGGCGACCAGCTCGTGCTCGGCAAGGGTCCACCACTCCCG
>JBIOUP010000125.1:0-3524 GCA_044867305.1 Dermatophilaceae bacterium | reverse complement strand
CCACCACTGGCGACGGCGTGCTCACCGGACTGCTACTGGCCTCGCGGATCGCCGAGACCGGCCGTTCCCTCGCCGCCCTCGCCTCGGTGATGACGCGGTTGCCGCAGGTGCTGCTCAACGTCAAGGGCGTCGACAAGGAAGCGGTGGACGCCAACGAGCTTGTGCAGATCGAGGTTGCGGCGGCGATCGAGGAGCTCTCGGGTCGCGGACGCGTGCTGCTGCGCAAGTCCGGCACCGAGCCACTGGTGCGGGTCATGGTCGAGGCCGCGGACGAACGCCAGGCGCACGCCGTAGCCGAACGGCTCGCCAATGCGGTGCGCGACAACCTCGCGCTGTCCGGCTAGCTCACCGGCATGGCGGTCCCGATCCGACCTGGGCAACCCCGCCGACGGTGACACAACCCCGCTCCCGGGGACTCACCCCCCGCTCACGGTGACACCGCTCCGCCTACGGTGACATAGCCCCGCTCCCGGGGACTCACCCCCGCTCCTGGTGACACAACTCCACGAGTTTTTGTCCACTCCGTGATGCATCGTGGAGCGAACACAAAGTCATGGAGTTTGCGGCCGGGCTAGCCAGCCAGAGCTAGAAGGCGGCCGTGCCGGCGGGGGGCAGGTCGGCGCCTGGTAGTCCCACCCCATCTGCGGTGATCACCTGGGCGCGGCCCTCGTTGAGGTCGTAGGTCGCGCCGACGATCCCGAGCGTCCCGGCCCGGACCCGCTCCCCGATGAGCGCAGAGCGGTTCACGAGCAGCCGCGCGGTATGCCGGACATGCTCGGCCTCGACCTCATCGGCCGTCGCCGCCCCGTGTTTCGTCGCGGACAGCACGCTGGGCATGATGCGCTCGACGACGTCGCGCTGGAACCCCGACGGCATGTCCCCAGAGTCCATGGCGTCGAGCGCGGCCCGCACCCCCCCGCAGGTGTCATGACCGAGCACGACGATGAGGGGGATGCCGAGCACGTCCACGCCGAACTCCAACGAGCCAAGCACGCTGGTCCCCACGACATGACCGGCAGTGCGCACGACGAACAGGTCGCCGAGCCCCTGATCGAAGATGATCTCCGCCGCCACGCGCGAGTCGGCGCACCCGAAGAAGATGGCCCGGGGCAGCTGCCCTCCGGTGAGTGAGGTGCGGGCCTCGACGTCCTGGTTGGGGTGCTCGCGATGCCCGGTCACGAACCGCTGGTTGCCCGCGGACAGCTCCGCCCACGCCTGCGCGGGGGTCTCGTGACGAACGGGGTATGCCGGTGTGGGGCTCACGAGATGGGGCGCCTTCCGATGGTGAGGCCACTGACGGAGAAACCCGCGGGCTTGGTGACACTAGCGAAGAAGTCGTTGCCCTTGTCGTCGACCACGATGAACGCGGGGAAGTCCTCGACCTCGATCTTCCAGACCGCCTCCATGCCCAGCTCGGGGTACTCCAGCACCTCGACCGAGCGGATGCAGTCCTGGGCCAGTCGGGCGGCCGGCCCCCCGATCGAGCCGAGGTAGAAGCCGCCGTGCTCCAGGCAGGCGTCGGTGACCTGCTGAGACCGGTTGCCCTTGGCGAGCATGACGAGCGACCCTCCGGCGGCCTGGAACTGGCCCACGTACGAGTCCATCCGCCCGGCCGTGGTCGGGCCGAAGGAGCCGGACGGCATACCGTGTGGCGTCTTGGCCGGGCCGGCGTAGTACACCGGGTGGTCCTTGAGGTACTGCGGCATGCCCTCCCCGGCGTCGAGGCGCTCCTTGATCTTGGCGTGCGCGATGTCGCGGGCCACGACAAGTGGCCCGGTCAGAGACAGGCGGGTCTTGACCGGGTAGCGCGACAGCTCTTCGCGGATCTCGTCCATGGGGCGGCGCAGGTCGATGCGCACCGCCTCGTCGCCGTCACCGAGATGCTCGGCCGTCGGGTCGGGCAGGAAACGGGCCGGGTCGGTCTCCAGCGCCTCGATGAAGACCCCCTCCGGGGTGATCTTCGCCAGGCACTGCCGGTCGGCCGAGCAGGAGACCGCGATGGCAACGGGTAGCGAGGCACCGTGTCGGGGCAGGCGCACGACCCGCACGTCGTGGCAGAAGTACTTGCCACCGAACTGTGCCCCGATGCCGAACTCCCGGGTCAGCTCGAGCACGCGCTTCTCCAGCTCGGTGTCTCGGAAGGCGTGGCCGGAGGGCGACCCCGATGTCGGCAGCGTGTCGAGGTACTTCGCCGAGGCGTACTTCGCTGTCTTGAGGGCGAACTCGGCCGACGTGCCGCCGATGACGATGGCCAGGTGATAGGGCGGGCACGCGGCCGTCCCCAGCGAGCGGAGCTTCTCGTCCAGGAAGCGCAGCATCGAGGCCTCGTTGAGGATCGCCTTGGTTTCCTGGTAGAGGTAGGACTTGTTCGCCGAGCCGCCGCCCTTGGCCATGAAGAGGAACTTGTATGCCGTCTCGTGGCCCGGCGCGGTGTCGGCATACAGCTCGATCTGGGCGGGCAGGTTCGAACCGGTGTTGCGCTCCTCCCACATGGTGAGCGCAGCCATCTGCGAGTAACGCAGGTTGAGGCGGGTGTACGCGTCGTAGACCCCCCGCGAGAGGGCCTTCTCGTCATCGCCGCCGGTGAGCACGTGCTGGCCGCGCTTGCCCATGATGATCGCCGTGCCGGTGTCCTGGCACATCGGCAGCACGCCGCCGGCCGAGATGTTGGCGTTCTTGAGCAGGTCCAACGCGACGAACTTGTCGTTGTTGCTCGCCTGCGGGTCGTCGATAATCGTGCGCAGCTGCTGCAGGTGGGCCGAGCGCAGGTAGTGGGCGATGTCGTGCATGGCCGTCTCGGACAGCAACCGCAGGGCCTCCTCGTCGACCTCGAGGAAGGTCCGTCCGGCCGGGCCCTCGACGGTGCGCACACCTTCCGTGGTGAGCAGGCGGTATGCCGTCTCGTCCTCGCCTGTGGGAAGCAGGTCCTCGTACTCGAACTCGGCCATGCGATCTCCTTCGGTGCTTGCGCTCAGCATAGGAGCGCGGCACCGCGCGGTGCCGGGCCAGGACTGGCCCAGCCCCACTCGATGGGGGGTAGGCCAAGGATTCAGCGCCTAGCTGGCCAGCTCGGCACGCGTTGGGGCGTACGCGCCGGCGCGGGCGACGGTCAGCGCGGCCGTGCACATCGCGCGGTCGATGGCGGCGCGCAGCTCGTCGATGCTGGCCGAGTGCAAGCGCTGGCGCGCTTCGCGGCCGCCGATGAAGCCCGAGTCGGCGAGCCCCGAGAGCAGTCCGGCCATGAACGAGTCACCCGCACCGACGGTGTCGACGACCATCGCGGACCGGGCCGGGACCGTGGTGACCTCACTCGCATGTGAGGAGCGAACGGCATACACCGCGCCCTCGGCGCCTCGCGTGACCACGGTGACGCCGGGACCGAACGACTCCCACCGCCGCAGGATGTCCGGGATGAAGGCCCCGGGATAGAGCCACTGCAGGTCCTCATCGCTGGCCTTGACGACGTCGGAGAAGGCGATGAGCGCCTCGACCCGCTCGCGGACCAGGTCGGGCGATGGCATGAG
>JBIOUP010000124.1:0-5283 GCA_044867305.1 Dermatophilaceae bacterium | reverse complement strand
GGTCCGTGAGGGTGTGGCAGTAGACCTCACAAGGCGACACTGCAGGGATGCGGCCGCCGGCCGCGTCGAGGTATGCCGCTTCGAGCTGGGTCAGTGACTCGTTGACATGGAACGTTCCCGCGAAGGCGGCCGAGGGCTCGACGGCGGGGTCCTTGAGTCGGGGCAGGCGGCGCAACAGCAGGTTGACCTTGAGCTGCGAGCCCTCGGGGGGCTCGCCCTCGCTGACCGCCGCCGCCCCCGCCGCCCCCAGCAGCCGGTCCAGAACCGTCGGTGCGCACGCAGCGACGATCGAACCGGCGGACGCCGAACGACCCGAGCCGCGCTCGCGCCAGCTGACCTGCCCTGACGGCTCGACCGACAGCACCTCGCAGCCGACGCGCAGTTCCGCCCCGGCCGCGACTGCCGCCCGCTCCAGGGCGGCCGTGACCGCGCCCATTCCTCCAATCGGGACGTCCCACTCCCCCGTGCCCCCGCCGATGACGTGGTAGAGGAAACACATGTTCTGCGCCAGGTCTTCTGAGTGGACCGACGCGAAGGTGCCGATGAGCCCGTCCGTGGCCACGACCCCGCGGACGACATCGTCGCGGAAGTACTCCCAGATCAGCGACCCCAACGGCACCCGGGTCAGGGCCGCCCACAGCTGCTCGTCGTCGACGAGGGTGCGCATGTCGGCCGCGGAGCGCAGCGGCTCGAGAACGGTGGGCCAGATGCGCTCGGCCAGCCGCCCGATCCGGACGTGGAAGGCCCGCCACGCGGCATACTCCTCGTCATCGAGGGTGAGCGCCCGGAATGCGCGCGCGGTGGCTGCCTCGTCGGCGTTGTCGACCAGCAGCCCCCAGCCCGGGTCCTTGGGGTCGGGTGTGTAGGAGGAGTAGCGGCGGCGCGCCAGCCGCAGGTCCAGACCCAGCTCGTCGACCACCTGGCGCGGCAGCAGTGAGAGCAGGTAGGCGTAGCGGGACAGCCGCGCGTCGAGGCCGTCGAAGACCGGGGCGGAGATGGCTGCGCCTCCGTTGTGCCCGAGCTTCTCCAGCACGAGCACGCTTCGGCCGGCACGAGCCAGGTATGCGGCGGCGGTAAGCCCGTTGTGCCCGCCTCCCACGACGATGTCGTCGTATGTCATGGGACGACGATGCCGTCGTATGTCATGCGACGACGATGCCGTCGTATCGCACCGCAGCCGTCAGCCGTCGCTCTCCTGGTCGCTGGACCAGCCCGACGTAGCGCCCCGGTTGCGCCACTCTCGGTCTTCGGCATCCCACTTTTCGGTCTTGCGCCGAGCCGTCTGGAGGGCCTGGGCGGCGTCCTCGCGGGTGTCGTAGGGGCCCATGACGTCCTCGCCGATGCTGCGGTTGTCGTCGTCTTCCACCTGACCGGTCCGCACGTTGTACCAGTAGCGCACCTTCGCCTCCTCGCTGGCCTTCCCACGTAGGTCTCACCGTATGCCGTGCGGTCCGTCGGGGGTGAGGTGAGGTTCCCGACTTACACTCGCGGTATGCCGGTGACCTACTCCAGCGTCCAACCTCACCAGGTGAGCCCACGGCGAGCGGTGCCGCCGTCGATCGCCCGGCCCGAGTACGTCGACAAACCGGGACCTCAGCGCTACACCGGGTCTGAGGTCAAGGACGCGGAGACCATCGCGAAGATGCGCATCACCGGCCGGATCGCGGCACAGGCGATGGCGGCCGCTGCGGCAGTCATCGCCCCCGGGGTGACGACCGACGAGATCGACAGGATCGGGCACGAGTTCCTGCTCGACCACGGGGCCTACCCATCGACGTTGGGCTACCGCGGGTTCCCCAAGTCGCTATGCACGTCGGTCAACGAGGTGATCTGCCACGGCATCCCGGACTCGCGCCGCCTGGAGGACGGCGACATCGTCAACATCGACATCACGGCATACCTCCATGGCGTGCACGGCGACACCGACGCGACCTACCTGGTCGGCGAAGTCGACGAGGAGTCGCGCCTGCTGGTGGAGCGCACCCACGAGGCGATGATGCGCGGGATCAACGCGATCGCGCCCGGCCGGGCCATCAACGTCATCGGGCGGGTGATCTCGGCGTACGCCAAACGGTTCGGCTACGGCGTCGTGCGCGACTTCACCGGCCACGGGATCGGCACCGCGTTTCACAGCGGGCTCATCGTGCCGCACTACGACGCCGCGCCGAGCTACGACACCGTGATGGCGCCGGGCATGACGTTCACGGTCGAGCCGATGCTCAACCTCGGTACCCACGAGTGGGACATGTGGGACGACGGCTGGACCGTCGTCACGCGCGACCGGCGCCGCTCGGCACAGTTCGAGCACACCGTCCTGGTCACCGACACCGGCAGCGAGGTCCTCACCCTGCCCTAGCCCGCGCCACCCTGCCCTAGCCCGCGCCCACCCTGCCCTAGCCCGCGCCCACCTCGGGCGGGTCGATGTGATACCGAGCCTGAGGCCGTGCCGCGCTGGAGGCGTGCCGCTGTCACATCGACCCGGGTGACACCGCTGGACGAGACCGGTTCGGTTTGACGAATTGTCCTTCTCCTTGTCGCGGTCCGAGCCGCTCCACCGGCAAGATGGGACCGCAGCCGCACCGATTCCCCAACAGTCGACCCGCACGTGCCGGGTTCGTGCGAACGACAGTCCAGTCCGAACGAGGGAGAGACCGCAGCAATGGCAAAGACCGCGAAGGTTGGCCTGGGCATCGACATCGGTGGGTCGGGCATCAAGGGCGCGCCGGTCGACCTGGTCGCCGGGGAGTTCTTAGAGCCGCGTCACAAGATCCTCACGCCCAAGCGCTCGACGCCCGAGGCGGTCGCGAAGATCGTCGGTGAGATCGCCGACCAGTTCGACGAGCTGCCTGACGACGCTCCGGTCGGCGTCACTATCCCCGGGGCGGTCCAGCACGGAGTGGTGCGGACCGCAGCGAACATCGACAAGGCCTGGATCGACTGCCCAGGTGAGACGCTGTTCAGCAAGGTTCTCGGGCGCAAGGTCACGCTGGTCAACGACGCTGACGCGGCCGGGGTTGCCGAGCTGCGCTACGGGGCCGCGCGGGGACACTCGGGGCTGGTCATCGTCACGACGCTCGGAACCGGGATCGGCGTGGCGTTGCTCCACAACGGAGTGCTCATCCCTAACGCCGAGCTGGGCCACCTTGAGATCGACGGGTACGACGCGGAGACTCGCGCGGCTGCCAGCGCCCGCGAGAAAGAGAAGCTGTCCTGGACCGAGTGGGCGCCACGGCTGCAGCGGTACTACCGAGTGGTTGAGGACCTTTTGTGGCCGGACCTGTTCGTCGTCGGCGGCGGTGTGTCCCGCAAGGCGGCCAAGTTCCTGCCGCTGCTGCAGCTGCGCACCCCGATCGTCGCGGCGTCGCTGGAGAACGCTGCCGGGATCATCGGCGCCGCCGCCCTCGCCGCCGACTGAGGCCGGTGAGACAAACGGCCTCACGCAAACTCAACGAGTTGTTGTCCGCTCCATGACGCATCATTGAGTAGCCGCAAACTCGTTGAGTTCGTGGGCCGGTGCCGCCGGCGGCAAACTCGTTGAGCTCGTGGGCCCGTGCCGCCAACCGCAAACTCGTTGAGTTCGTGGGCCGGTGCTGCCGAGCGAGAACTCGTGGAGCTGGTCTCGGACCTGGCCTCGGTGCTCAGCGGATCTCGACCGGGCCTTGACCGGCCAGGTCGTACAGCGTGAGATTGTCGCCCCCGTGGGTGCCGACGTGGGTGAGGTAGAGCTTGCGTCCGGTCGGCGACAGCAACGCGTCGTGGATGGGCACGATGCCCTCGGGCGCGATGCGCCGGACGAAGTCGATCGTGTCGCGAACGGGAGTCCACGGCGCGTTGAGCGGGACCGCGAGCACGTCAACCGGCCCTGGCTCGGCGTCGTAGGCGTCGCCGGGATGGAACAACGTCGGCTCGCCCTCGGCGGTCAGGCGCACCCCGATGTTGGCCACACGTGGCACGCCAGAGTGGTTGAACGCGTGCTGGTCGCCGAACGGGCTCACCGTGACGTCGCCGATGATGACGTCATTGCCAACGAGGAGCACCTCCACGTCCAGCCCGTCGTCGCCGAGGATCTCGGCGGTTTGCGCGTCGCTGTAGACCCGGGCTCCGCGGTTGGCGGCCACCAGAGCGTCGAAACGCTCGGGATCGACGTGGTCGGCGTGCTGATGGGTAACAACGATGGCGTCTAGGTCCCGCAAGTCCTGGAAGCCGTCCGAGTAGTTGCCCGGGTCGATGAGAATCCGCCAGTCGTTGACCTCCACGAGCAGGCACGCGTGTCCGTAGTGGGTGATGCGCATGGACCCACGGTAGCCGCGCCGCACAGCATACCGGCGCGTATGCCGGGTGGATAGGCTGCGGCGCACGGCACCCGACGATGACGAGGACCGCGATGAGCGCACCGATCGACCCCACGACCACTGCCGCATGGGCCCGGCTGGGCGAACTGAAAGCGGCGCTGGAGCCGGACCTGCGGGGGTGGTTCGGGTCCGACCCGGGGCGCGCCGAGCGGCTGACGTTCAACGCCGGCGAACTGCGGGTCGACCTCTCCAAGAACCTCATCACCGACGACGTGCTGGCGGCACTCGTCGAGCTCGCCGATCAGGTCGGGCTCGAGCAACGTCGCGACGCGATGTTCGCCGGCGAGCGGATCAACGTGACGGAGGATCGCTCGGTGCTGCATACGGCCCTGCGTGCCCCGCGCGGTCGCGCCCTGGTCGTTGACGGCCAGGACGTCGACGCCGACGTGCACAAGGTCCTCGACCGGGTCTACGCATTCGCCGAGCAGGTGCGCTCGGGGGCGTGGGTCGGCGTGAGCGGCAAGCGCATCGAGACGGTGGTCAACATCGGCATCGGTGGGTCCGACCTCGGGCCGGTCATGGTCTACGAGGCATTGGCTCCATACGTGCAGCCCGGTCTGCGCTGCCGGTTCATCTCCAATATCGACCCGACCGACGCGGCGCAGAAGACCGCTGACCTCGACCCGGAGACCACCCTCGTCATCGTGGCGAGCAAGACGTTCACCACGCTCGAGACTCTCACCAACGCCCGGCTGGTGCGGACCTGGCTGCTGGACGCGCTGGCGTCGGCCGGCGCGATCGACGGGTCCCAGACTTCGCGTAAGGAGGCGGTGGCCAAGCACTTCGTCGCCGTGTCAACCGCTTTGGACAAGGTTACCGAGTTCGGGATCGACCCGCAGAACGCCTTCGGTTTCTGGGACTGGGTGGGCGGCCGGTACTCGGTTGACTCGGCGATCGGCACGTCGGTCGCCGTGGCGATCGGCCCCGAGCG
>JBIOUP010000123.1:0-4674 GCA_044867305.1 Dermatophilaceae bacterium | reverse complement strand
GGTCCGTGCCGGTCCTGGTGATGATGTTCTTCACCTTCTACTGGGTGGCGTTCAACACCAACCTGCCCTCGGAGCTGTTCTCGCTCATCGCGGTGGTCACCGGTTTGACCCTCTACAACGGCTCGGTGGTCGCCGAGCTGATCCGTTCGGGAGTCGGCAGCCTGCCCAAAGGCCAAAGCGAGGCCGGGCTGTCGATCGGGCTCACCCGCGGGCAGACCCTGCGCACAATTCTGCTGCCGCAGGCGGTCACCGCAATGCTCCCCGCACTCGTCGGCCAGCTCGTCGTCGTGCTCAAGGACACCGCCCTCGGCCAGATCGTGACCTACCCCGAGCTGCTCAACACCTACCAGCAGATCGGGTCCTACAAGTCAAACCCGGTGCCCGCCCTCATCGTCATCGCCGCCATGTTCGTCACCATCAACTACCTGCTGACCGTCGCCGCGTCGGCACTGGAGGCCCGGCTGCGCTCCCGCGGCCGCGCGACGATCCCCACTGGCATTGTGGGCGGGCAGGTGGCCCCGGTCGACACGGCGCCCATCGAGCAAGCCCTGCACCATGCCGACGAGGAGGCGCTGGCCAAGGGCCACCGCGACGCGTGACGTCCCGGGCGGCGGGGCCACTAGTGGCTGCAGCGGCAGGCTGCACCCTCGGACTTTCCGCAGAGGCACGTTCAGTTCAGGGACGGGGCGTTACCGTCAAGTGCTGGCAACGCCTCCCCGGCCGGTCTAACGTCAGAGGATGGGACGCGCGAATCCGAACGGTCGGTTGGGTGGGCCGTCCGCCTGGGCGCTCGTCGCGCTGCCGCTCGTGGGCGCGGTAGGGAGCGCGCTCTACCACCGCGAGATTGCCATGACGCTGCGTCGGCTCGCTCACCGCGTGTGGCCGCCGCCCGAGCGTCCGGCTCATCCGCCCATCGAGAAAGTTGCCCGGGACGCCCGCCGACTCCGGGCCGAGTGGCTCGCGCTTGCCGATGGCACTCCGATGGCCAGACGGCGCGGCTTGACCCAGGCGTACGACGACCTGCTGGCGCTCGCCTGCGAGGCCCTGAACGTGCCGGACACGCTCACCGGTCTGGAGCCGGGCACCGACCGGGATGCCGAGCGGCTTCGTGTCGAGCATGAGCTCGAGACGGCGGGGTTGCGGCTGCGCGGCTAGCCCTGGCATCGGTGGGCACCCATCGTCGACTTGTGCAGGTACCATCCGTTGGCAGACTATGGCAATGCCCACGCCGCACCACATCCACCAAGCCGCCGGCGGCGCGGCCGTCGACGGCCCCGGCTCGAGCGCCCTGCCTACGGGTAAGCCCGGCCGACCCCGTGCCTCCTGGCGACACTCTGGCAGGCTCTGCATGACGCCCCCACCCGTGTGAGAAGGCAGGCCTGCCCGCAGATGAAGATCGTCGTCCTGGTCAAGTACGTGCCCGAGCCCACGGCCACGTGGAGCTTCGCACCCGACCTCACCCTCGACCGCGCTGGCGTCGAAGGTCGCCTCTCCGAGCTGGACGAGTATGCCGTCGAGCAGGCGGTTCGGCTGGCCGAGGGCGGCACGGCATCCCAGATCGTCTACCTCACGGTCGGTCCGCCCAAGGCGGCCGAAGGGTTGCGCAAGGCCCTGGCGATCGGCGGCGACGAGGCCGTGCACGTCCTTGACGAGGCGATCCACGGCTCGTGCGCCCTCTCGACGTCGCTCGTGCTTGCCAGGGCGCTGGAGAAGGTCGGCTACGACCTCATCCTGACGGGAATGGCGTCCACCGACGCCGAGCTGTCCGTGGTGCCTGCCATGGTCGCCGACCGGCTCGGCATCAACCAGGCCACCAACGCCGCCGAGCTGTCCGTCGACGGCAGCGAGGTCACGATCCGTCGCGACACCGATACCGAAAGCGTGCGGGTCACGGCGGGCCTGCCGGCCATCGTGTCGGTCACCGACCAGGCGGGTGAGGCGCGCTACCCGGCATTCAAGTCGATCATGGCCGCCAAGAAGAAGCCCATGCAGACCCTGACCCTTGCCGACATCGGCGTCGACCCGTCAGCGGTCGGTCTCGGTGCCGCGAGCGTTCGCACGGTGGCGGTGAGCGCGACCCCACCGCGGGCGGCCGGCACGGTCGTCACCGACGACGGCGAGGGCGCCGGAGCCTTGGCGCAGTTCCTCGCCGGCCGCGGCTTCATCTGAGCCCCCCGGCATACCAACCGCAAGGAGACCAACACCGTGGCCGAAGTCCTCGTACTCGCCGAGACGAGCAGCTCGGGTGTGCGCAAGCCGACCCTCGAGCTGCTGACGGCTGCCCGCGGCCTGGGTGAGCCGGCTGCGGTCGTCTTCGGCCCCGCTGACGACGCCGCCGTCGCGCAGCTCGGCGAGTACGGCGCCACCAAGGTGTATGCCGTGCCCGCGCCGGAGGTGCACGACTACCTCTCCGTGCCCAAGGCCGAGGCGCTCGTGCAGCTGGCCGGCCGGGCCTCCCCCGTTGCCGTACTCATTACCAGTGGCGCCGAAGGCAAGGACGTGGCGGCACGACTCGCCGTGCGACTTGATGCGGGAGT
Source organism: Dermatophilaceae bacterium (assembly GCA_044867305.1). Taxonomy (GTDB): domain Bacteria; phylum Actinomycetota; class Actinomycetes; order Actinomycetales; family Dermatophilaceae; genus Phosphoribacter. Next base: position 2,137 of record JBIOUP010000123.1, on the reverse strand, counting down.
CGTCCCCGACGCCACGACCGTCGCCGTCGATGGCGCCACGGTGACCGCGACGCAGACCGTGGTCGCCGGGCGGTTCCAGGCCACCACCCGGGTCGTGCGGGGACCTGCCGTCATCACCATGCGACCCAACGCGACCGCCGCCGAGCCCGCCCCCGTGACACCAACCGTCGAACAGGTCGATGTGACGGTGAGCGAAAGCGCCAAAGGCGCCAGGATCACTTCACGCGAGCCCAAGGCGGCCAGCGGTCGTCCGGAGCTGACGGACGCGGCCATCGTCGTCGCCGGTGGGCGCGGGGTGGGCTCGGAGGCGGGGTTCGGGATCATCGAGAAGCTCGCCGACGCGATGGGTGCGGCGGTGGGGGCCTCGCGGACCGTCACCGACCAGCACTGGGCGCCGCACGAGCTGCAGGTGGGACAGACCGGCAAGACCGTCGCTCCGTCGCTCTACCTCGCCGCCGGCATCTCCGGGGCCATCCAGCACCGCGCGGGCATGCAGAGCAGCAAGACGATCGTCGTGGTGAACAAGGACCCGAAGGCGCCCCTGTTCCAGGTCGCTGACTTCGGGGTGGTCGGCGACCTACACAGCGTTCTGCCAGCGCTGCTCGACGAGATCGGCAAGCGCAAAGGCTGACATGCAGGTGCTCCGGTTGGTCCTGGGTGTGGTGCTGACGCTGGTGTGCCTCGGGATCGCCGGACGGCGGCTGCATATCCTGTACCGCCTGGGTGGCCGGGCCCAGCCGACCGAGCCCGGTCGCCGCGACGGGCGCGGCGCAGCGGCCCGGGCCGAGCTCGCGGAAGTCGCCGCACAGCGAAGACTCCTGGCGTGGACCGTCCCGGGCGTCGCACACGCCGCGGTCTTCTGGGGTTTCCTGGTCCTGCTGCTCACCGTCATCGAGGCGTTCGGCGCGCTGGTCAACCCGCTCTTCCAGATCCCGGTGCTCGGCAACTACCCCTGGTTCGGCTGGGTGGAGGACTTCTTCGCGCTGCTGTGCCTCGGCGCCGTCGCCGTGTTCGTGGTGCTGCGGATCGTCCAGGCACCCTCGAGCCTGGGCCGGCGTTCGCGCTTCTTCGGCTCCCACCTGGCGGCCGCGTGGTTCACCCTGTTCATGATCTTCAACGTCGTGTGGACGCTGCTGGCCTACCGCGGCGCTGCCATCAACGCCCAGCAGGTCAACACGAGCGCCAACCTGCCCTTCCTGCGCGGGGCCTTCGCGTCCCAGTGGTTCGCGGCGCGGTTTGCCCCGCTCGGCGAGGCGGCCAACGAGACCCTCGAAACCGTCCTGCTCCTGCTCTCCCTTGCCGTGCTGCTCGGCTTCACCATCTTCGTGACCTACAGCAAGCACCTGCACATCTTCCTGTCCATTCCCAACGTCGCGTACGCCCGCCGCCCCCGAGCGCTCGGCGCGTTGTTGCCCGTCTACTCCGGCGGCCAGCCGGTGGACTTCGAGGACCCCGGCGAAGACGACCTCATGGGCGTCGGGAAGGTCGAGGACTTCACCTGGAAAGGCCTGCTCGACTTCGGCACGTGCACCGAGTGCGGGCGCTGCCAGAGCCAGTGCCCAGCGTGGAACACCGACAAGCCGCTCTCCCCCAAGCTGCTCATCATGAGCCTGCGCGACCACGCCTTGGCCAAGGCCCCCTACCTGCTGGCCGGCGGGGCCCATGACGGGGAGCCGACCGGCATACCGGAGGCGGCCCGCGCCGAGGCGCAGCGCCCGCTCGTCGGCCCGGCTGACGACGAGACGGCGGCCGTCGACGAGCACGGGGTGAGCGGCCTGGGCGTCGTGCCGTTCGACATGCTCTGGTCGTGCACCACCTGCGGAGCGTGCGTGGAGCAGTGCCCCGTGGACATCGAGCACGTCGACGCCATCGTCGACATGCGCCGCTATCAGAACCTCATCGCCTCGGCGTTCCCGAGCGAGCTGGGTGGGCTGTTCAAGAACCTCGAGAAGAACTCCAACCCCTGGGGCATGGCGCCGCGGCTGCGGATGGACTGGGCCAAAAGCCTGCCGTTCGAGGTGCCCGTCGTCGGAGCCGACATCGAGGACCTGTCCGAGGTGGACTACCTGTTCTGGGTCGGGTGTGCCGGGGCCTTCGAGGACCGCGCCAAGCGCACCACCAGAGCCGTCGCCGAGCT
>JBIOUP010000122.1:0-8121 GCA_044867305.1 Dermatophilaceae bacterium | reverse complement strand
CCGCATCCAGTTCGGCCTGATCGTGGGTCCGGCTCCCGGTCCAACCCCAGGCCGTCACGAACCTGTCCAGGTCGGCGATCGTCACCAGCTGATCCGGGTCGAGGTCGCCCGGAACGGACCCGGGCATGGTGTTGACCAGCGCCGCCGCGCCCCGCAGCGCATGGTCGGTGTCATTACCAAAAAGCAAGTTGACCCCTGACATCACACCTCGCTAAGGTGTCATGGTCATTCGGTTATTTCACTCATGATGATCACTCATGATAGGGCGGTGAGCAACGATGTCGAGCGCAACCCGAGCCGAGGCGCTGGCGCAAACGTCCCGCACCGCCGTCGACGTCGGGCTGGTCTGCGCGCTGATCTCGTGCGCCGCCTTCGGCAGCTCCGGCCCGTTCGCCAAGGCGCTCATCGCGACCGGCTGGAGCCCTGCCGCGCTCGTGCTGGCGCGAATCGGGATCGCCGGTCTGGTTCTTCTCGGACCCGCCCTGTATGCCGTGCGCGGCCGGTTCCGCGAACTGGGCGCTCAGGTGCCGCTCATCGTCGCCTTCGGGGCGCTCGCGGTCGCGGGCGCCCAGCTGGGCTACTTCAACGCGGTCCAGCGGATGCCGATCGGCGTCGCCCTCCTGCTGGAGTACCTCGGCCTCGTCCTGGTCGTCCTGTGGGTCTGGATGCGCAGTGGTCGCCGGCCGGGGGGAACGACATTCGTCGGCATGGCGCTCGCAATCGGTGGTCTCGTTCTCGTTCTGGACGTGTTCGCAGGCCTGAACATCGACCTGGTCGGCGCTGGCTGGGGCGTGTTCGCCGCAACCGGCCTGGCGGCCTACTTCGTCATCACGGCCGGGTCGGCGGGGCGGGTTCCGTCGGTGACCCTGGCGTCGTTCGGAATGCTCGTCGGGGCGCTGGTGCTGCTGGTCCTGGGCCTGACCGGCGTCATGCCCTTGTCGGCCGCGAGCAGTGACGTCGTCATCGGCGGCGCGGACCTGCCGTGGTGGGTGGCCGTCGCGGAGCTGGCGCTGGTCGCCGCCGCTGCGGCATACCTGCTCGGCACGATCGGCTCCCGTCGCCTGGGCTCCACCGTGGCCTCGTTCGTCGGGCTCACCGAGGTGCTCTTCGCGGTTCTGCTCGCCTGGCTGCTGCTCGGCGAGCTCCCCGGGCCCACCCAGCTGGTCGGGGGCGCCCTCATTCTCGGCGGCGTTGCCGCCGTGCGCCTCGGCGCCGCCAGCGAACACTCGACGACGGGGTAGGCTGGCGCACATCGGATTTCCCGTCGGCCGCCGATCTGCCCTAGGATCGTGGGGTTGCCTCGGCGAGGGACGCGCCACGACGGCGGTCCGTGATCGACGCGGTGGTCCCCTCCGCCAGCGTGCCGCGCCCCGCGTCGAGGCCCCCTAGACCGTCTCAGGAGACCTCATGTCCGAGATCAGGCTCTCTGCCGAGCGCCGCACGGCCTTCGGCAAGGGTGCGGCGCGCCGGATCCGCCGCGACCACAAGATCCCTGCTGTGCTGTATGGGCATGGCACCGCTCCGGTGCACATCACCCTGCCGGGACACGACACGATGATGGCCCTCAAGGCCGCCAACGCCCTGCTGTCCATCGAGCTGGACGGCGAGAGCCAGCTGGCGCTGGCCAAGGACGTTCAGCGCGACCCGGTCAAACCGATCATCGAGCATGTCGACCTGGTCCTGGTCCGGCGCGGCGAGAAGGTCTCCGTCGATGTCCCGGTGCACATCGAGGGCGAGGCCGGCTCCGACACCGTGGTCACGCTCGACTCCCAGACCCTTCAGCTGCTCGTCGAGGCCACGCGGATTCCCAGTCGCTTACGGTGTCCGTCGAAGACCTGCCCGCGGGCACCCAGGTCCACGCCTCCGGCGTCGAGCTGCCCGAGGGCGCCGAGCTCGTTTCTGACCCCGAGACCCTGGTGGTCAACGTGACAGCGATGATCTCCGAGGAGGCGCTCGAGGCCGAGCTCGGCGAAGCTGCCCCCACCGCGGAGGCCGAGCCGGCCGAGGGGCCCCCAGCAGAGGTAGCAGCTCCCGCCGAGGCACCGGCCCAAGCCGCGGCCGAGTAGCTCCGGGCCCGCCATGTCGGCGTGGCTCGTCGTCGGTCTCGGCAACCCGGGACCTGGTTATGCCAGCACCCGGCACAACCTCGGCGCCGTCGTCGTCTGCGAGCTGGCTCGCCGGTATGCCGGTGGGCCCGAGTCGCGCACGCCGAGCGAGCCGCCCCTCATCACGACGAACACCCAGTACCTTCGGGCGCACAAGACGCGCGCCCACGTCGCGCAAGTGCGCCTGGGCATGCTGGCCGGGGGCGCTCCCGGTCCGCCTGCCGTCCTTGCCGTGCCGACGGCATACATGAACGAGTCGGGCGGCCCAGTGAAGGCACTGCTGCGCTTCTACGGGCTGGCCGCCGACCGTCTCGTCATCGTTCACGACGAGATGGACATCCCCGCGGGCACGATCCGTCTCAAGCAGGGCGGCGGCGAGGGAGGACACAACGGCCTGCGCTCGGTGACCGCAGCGTTGGGCACTCGCGACTACCTGCGCGTGCGGGTGGGCATCGGGCGTCCCCCTGGCACCATGGACCCGACGGCGTACCTGTTGCACGACTTCAGCCGCACGGAGCGCCAGCGGCTAGCGCTGACGGTGAGCGACGCTGCGGACGCCACTGTGGCGTTGGTCACGCTCGGACTGGTCGCAAGCCAACAGTTGTATCACATAGTGAGATCTGAAAAGGGGAACAAAGACCTATAAGCGACAGATGACGTACCCGGTTTCCAGTAATTCACCGCCCGTTGCGCCGCCCTTTACTATCGTCTTACGTAGCGAGGGTGGGCCCAGAAGTCCGCGTCAGCGTATCTGGGTAGACCGTCGGGGGTCTTTAGGGCGGCGAGGGCGATGTCCCACTGTGGGGCACCGTGCGTATTCTCCTGCGCGCTGAAGACGCGTCATCGGGACAGGGAAACGACGTGTCGTCCCAGGGAGTACGGGGGGAAGCGGTTTCATGGCGGAGAACGTCAGATTCCATGTGGGCCCGGGGGGGCGAGGCCGCGGTCGACGGCCGATCTCGGTGACGGTCGCCAACCTGCACCAGCTCGGCATCGCCCAGCCCTACCCGGAGGCGGTGGCGCGCCCGCGGGCGGCCACGACGTGGGCCCGGCGGTATTTCACCACGGCGGTCGCCATGGACGCGGCGATCACCATCGTCGGCTTCTGCGTCGCCTACTACCTTCGGTTCGGTCTCAAGCAGACGAGCGACCTGGTGCTCTTCCTCGCCGCCCCTGCCGCGTGGCTGGGCTTTCTGGCCCTGAGCGGCACGTACAACCGCTACCGCCTGGGAAACGGCACGGAAGAGTACCGAGCCATCGGCCGGGCTGCGCTGCTGTCGTTCGCCCTGCTGGCCGTATTGGACTACGTCGTCGATGCCTCCCTCGCTCGCGGGTTGGTCTTCCCGACCCTGTTGATCTGGCTGCTGGCCACGCTTGGCGGGCACTGGCTATTGCGCCGGCGACTCAACATCCGCCGGGCGCAGGGCGACTGCATGCTCAACACGCTCGTGGTCGGACGCGAGGACGCAGTCGCCAGCATGATCCGTGAGTGCCACCAGGTGCCGCAGTCGGGGTACCGCATCGTTGGGGCGTGCGTCTCCGGCATGGACACCACCTGGTCGCGCCGTCCTGAGGTCGAAGGGGTGCCGGTGCTCGGTGACCCCGAGGAGACCCTTGCTGCCGTGGACCGCACCGGCGCTGATGTCGTTGCCGTCTCCAGCCATCCCGACCTGTCCGGAAAGCCGCTGCGTCGTCTCGGCTGGGCACTGGCCGAGCGTCAGGTCGAGCTCGTCGTCGACCCCGGCATCGTCGAGGTCGCCGGACCGCGGCTCAGCCTCCGTCCGGCCGCGGGGCTGTCCATGCTGCACGTCGAGCGTCCCGCCGACGGAGTGGCGCGGGTGACGGTCAAGAGGGTCATGGACCTTGTCCTGGCCGCGTTCATCACCGTGCTGGTCCTGCCGATCGGGCTGGCGATCGCCGCAGCCATCAAGCTGACCAGCCGTGGCCCGGTGTTCTTCCTGCAGGAGCGGGTCGGCGAGCACGGGCGCACCTTCCGGGTGGTCAAGTTCCGCTCGATGGTGGTCGACGCCGAACAGCGCCTGGAGACGATGAGCCGCGACGGGCACACGAACTCGGTGCTGTTCAAGGAGCGCAACGACCCGCGCATCACCTCCGTGGGCCGGTTCATCCGCAAATACTCGCTCGACGAGCTGCCCCAGCTGCTCAACGTGCTCGCCGGCCAGATGTCGCTGGTCGGCCCGCGGCCGCCCCTCTCGCGTGAGGTCGCCATGTACGAGTCAGACGCCATCCAGCGTCTGCGGGTCCTGCCTGGCATGACCGGCCTGTGGCAGATCAGTGGCCGCAGCGACCTGAGCTGGGAGGAATCCCTGCGGCTGGACCTGTGGTACGTCGACAACTGGTCTCCCATGCTGGACCTGCAGATCCTCATCGGGACCGCGCGGGCGGTGCTCAGAGGCTCAGGCGCGTACTGAGCCGGCGGCGCCGCCGCCAAGAAGAACAGAAGAACTCGGGGGTTCATGATTTATGTCGTCGTCAGACCGATATGCGACAGTTCTCACCATGGGTGACGACCATGCGCTAGCTCGCCGGCTTGCCGACGAAGCCGGCGCACGGCTGCTGTCCATCCGCCAACATCCGGCGCTGCGGGAGCACCCCAAGGCGCTCAAGTCCGCGGGAGACCTGCAGTCGCACGACTTGCTCATGCGGCGGCTGGCCGATCTCGCGGCGGGCGACGCTGTGCTCAGCGAGGAAGGGGCCGACGACCCACGCCGGCTGAGCGCTCGGCGGGTCTGGATCGTCGACCCGCTCGACGGCACACGCGAGTTCAGCGAAGTGCCCCGTGAGGACTGGGCCGTGCACGTTGCCCTGTGGGCTGACGGCGAGCTGTCGGCCGGTGCTGTGGCCCTGCCCGCTGCCGGCGTCACCTTCGCCACCGACACGCCGCCGCCTGTACCCACGGCTGCGCTCGACTGCATCCGTCTCGCGGTGAGCCGGACCCGACCCCCTGTGTTCGTCGAGCAGCTCGCCGAGGCTCTCGAGGCCAAGCTTGTCCCCATGGGCTCGGCAGGGGTCAAGGCGATGTCCATCCTGCGTGACGAGGCCGACGCGTACGTCCATGCGGGCGGGCAGTTCGAGTGGGACTCCGCCGCTCCGGTCGCCGTCGCCCGGGCCGCCGGATTACACACCAGCCGCATCGATGGCTCACCATTGCGGTATAACCAGCCCGACCCGACCCTGCCGGACCTGGTGATTTGCCGGCCGGAGCTGGCCGAGCGGATCCTGGCGACGATCGCGACGGTGCAGTCGTGACACTCGTCCATTTCGACCAAGGGACAGACTTGAACTACACCACCTACCGACTGAGTCAGCTCGACACGCTGGAGGCCGAGTCGATCTTCATCTTCCGTGAGGTCGTGGCCGAGTTCGAGAAGCCTGTGCTGCTCTTCTCCGGCGGCAAAGACTCGATCTGTATGCTGCGAGTGGCCCAGAAAGCCTTCTGGCCCAGTCGGATCCCGTTCCCGGTGCTGCATGTCGACACCGGCCACAACTTTGCGGAAGTGCTCGACTTCCGCGACCGGCGCGTTCGGGAGCTGGGGGTGCAGCTCGTCGTCGCGAGCGTGCAGGAGGCCATCGACTCCGGTCTGGTGCGCGAACCCCCCGACGGCACCCGCAACCGGATCCAGACTCCGGTCCTGCTCGACGCCCTCGAGAAGGGCGGCTACACCGCCATCTTCGGTGGTGCCCGACGCGACGAGGACAAGGCGCGCGCCAAGGAACGCATCTACTCCTTCCGTGACGACTTCGGCCAATGGGACCCCAAGAACCAGCGGCCTGAGCTGTGGGGGCTCTACAACGGGCGGATCCACGCAGGTGAGAGCATCCGGGTCTTCCCGCTCTCGAACTGGACCGAGCTGGACATCTGGCACTACATCGATCGGGAGGGCATCGAGCTGCCGTCGATCTACTTCGCCCACGACCGCGAGTGCGTCGTGCGAAACGGGATGCTGTACGCGGTGAACGAGTTCATCCGGCCCAAGGACGGGGAGTCGGTCATGAGGCATCGGGTGCGGTACCGGACCGTCGGTGACGCCAGCCTCACCGCCGCCGTGGAGTCGGACGCCGACACCGTGGCCAAGGTCATCGAGGAGGTGGGCGCGACCCGGATCACCGAGCGCGGCGCCACCCGCGGAGACGACAAGTTCAGCGAAGCGGCCATGGAAGACCGCAAACGGGAAGGGTACTTCTGACCGTGGACATTCTCAGGTTCGCCACCGCCGGATCGGTGGACGACGGCAAGAGCACGTTGATCGGGCGGCTGCTCTACGACACCAAGACGGTCTTCGAGGACCAGATCGAGGCGGTCGAGCGGGTCAGCCGCGACCGCGGCGAGGACTACACCAACCTCGCGCTGCTCACCGACGGCCTTCGGGCCGAGCGTGAGCAGGGCATCACGATCGATGTCGCGTACCGCTACTTCGCCACGCCGACTCGGAAGTTCATCATCGCCGACACCCCGGGGCACATCCAGTACACCCGCAACATGGTGACCGGCGCATCCACCGCCGACCTGGCGCTCGTGCTCATCGACGCGCGCAAGGGCATCGTCGAGCAGAGCCGCCGGCATGCCTTCCTCGCGACACTGCTGCAGGTGCCGCACGTGGTACTCGTCGTCAACAAGATGGATCTTGTCGACTACGACAAGGACGTCTACGACGGCATCCACGAGGAGTTCACGGCCTTCGCCGCGCGGCTGCGGGTGCCCGACCTGACGATCATCCCGGTGTCGGCGCTCAAGGGCGACAACGTCGTCACCAGGTCCGAGAACATGCCGTGGTACGACGGGCCGTCACTGCTGCACCACTTGGAGAACATCCACGTCGCCAGTGACCGCAACCTCGTCGACGTGCGTTTCCCGGTCCAGTACGTCATCCGGCCCATGTCCGACGACTGGCACGACTACCGCGGGTATGCCGGGCAGGTCGCCGGCGGGGTCCTGAAGAAGGGCGACCAGGTGATGGTGTTGCCCTCCGGCTTCACCTCGACCATCGCGGCCGTCGAGACGGCCGACGGTGAGGTCGAGGAGGCCTACCCGCCGATGTCGGTGACGGTGCGGCTGGAGGACGAGATCGACATCAGCCGCGGCGACCTCATCTGCCGGCCGCACAACCAGCCGGCAGTGGCCCAGGACATCGACGCGATGGTCTGCTGGATGGACGAGAGCGCGGCCTTGCAGGTCGGCCGCAAATACGCGATCAAGCACACGACGCGAACGGCACGCTGCGTCATTCGTGAGGTGCAGTACCGCCTCGACGTCAACACGCTCCACCGCGACGAGGCAACGCACTCATTGGGTCTCAACGAGATCGGCCGCGTGCGGCTGCGCTCGACCGTGCCGCTCATGGCCGACGAGTACTCCCGTAACCGCACCACGGGCGGGTTCATCCTGGTCGACGAGGGCACCAACCGCACCGTCGCAGCAGGGATGATCACCGAAGCGTCATGAGCCAACAGTCATGAGCCGAACACAAGTCATGAGCCAAGAACACTCATGAGTCAAACACAGGGGGACAACATCACCGCGAACCGGCCTAGCACCGGCTCCAAGCCATTGCACATCGCCATGGTGGGCCAGAAAGGACTGCCAGCGACGTTCGGCGGCATCGAGCGGCACGTCGAGGAGATGGGTGCCCGGCTCGCCCAGCGCGGTCACCGGGTGACCGTGTACTGCCGCCCCGGCTACTCCCAGCACGGTCGCGGTGTGTACCGCGGCATGGAGCTGGTGCCGGCGACGACGTTCGCGACCAAGCACATGGACACCATCGTGCACAGCTTCACGTCGACCGTGAAGGCCACTCTGCGCGGGGTCGACATCGTCCACTACCACGCACTGGGCCCTGGCCTGGTCGCACCCATCCCCCGGTACCTGTCCAGGTCCAAGGTCGTGCTCACCGTGCACGGACTGGACCACGAGCGAGCCAAATGGGGGGGTGCGGCGCGGGCGGCGCTGGCTCTCTCGCACGAGCTCAGCGGCCGCGTTCCCGACCGGGTCGTCACG
>JBIOUP010000121.1:0-3241 GCA_044867305.1 Dermatophilaceae bacterium | reverse complement strand
CATCCAGTTGAGCGGCTTGTAGGAGCCACCGTCGCTGTGGACCAGGACCGAACCGTCGGCCTTCACCAGCAGCAGCCGGGTCGCGAGGGGCAGCCGCGCCTGCAACCGGCCCTCGTAATCCACCCGGCAGCGGGCAATGACCAGTCGCACGGTGGGCAGCCTATTGCGCGGGGTCGGCCGTGATGTGACCACTCTCGCGTCCGGCGGGCTACCTATGGGTAGGGTGCTCTGCGACACTCGCCATATGGGTCGTGAGTTCAGCAAGGTCGGCGTTGTCGGGTTCGGAACGATGGGTGTGGGCATCACCGAGGTAATGGCCCGCAAAGGGATTGACGTCGTGGCCGTCGACATTGTCGAGTCGGCCTTCGACCGTGGCAAGGCGGCGCTCGCCCTCTCAACAGCTCGGGCCGTCAAGGGGGGCAAGCTCACCGAGGAGGAGCGCGCCGCCACGCTGGACCGGGTGACCTACTCGTTGGACCTGGCCGACGTCAAGGACTGTCAGCTGGTGGTCGAGTCGGTTCCGGAGAGCCTGGAGCTGAAGAAGTCCCTCTTCGCCGAGCTGGACCAGGTCGTGTCGGGGGATGCCCTCCTCGCCACGAACACCTCCTCGCTGTCAGTTACTGAGATCGCCGTCGCCGCGAAGTCACCGGCCCGCGTCATCGGCATGCACTTCTTCAACCCCGCTCCGATCCTCGGGTTCGTCGAGATCGTGCGCACCGTCATCACCTCCGATGACGTGTTCTCGGATGCCAAGGCGCTGTGTGAGCGGCTGGGCAAGGCGCCGGTCGTCGTCGGTGACAAGGCCGGCTTCATCGCCAACACGCTGTACTTCGGCTACCTCAACCACGCGGTGTCGTTGTACGAGAACAAGTACGCCTCCCGCGAGGACGTCGACGCGGCGATGCGGTTCGGGTGCGGCTACCCGATGGGACCGCTCGCGCTCATGGACCTCATCGGCCTGGACACGGCATACGAGATCCTCGACACGATGTACCACCAGGACCGCGACCGCCTCCACGCGCCCAGCCCAATCATCAAGCAGATGATCAGCGCGGGCTTGCGCGGCCGCAAGACCGGGCGGGGGTTCTACACGTATGCCGAGCCCGGCTCCGACGAGGTCGTGCCGGACCGTGAGACGCCCGACCTGGCCGCCCAGGCTGCGGCCAAGAGCCGGCCCATCGAGACGGTCGGCGTGGTGGGCTCCGGAACGATGGCCACGGGCATCGTCGAGGTCTTCGCCAAGGCCGGCTTCCCGGTCACCTACGTGGCCCGAGGCGAGGACAAGGCTGCCGGAGTTCAGGCGGCCATCGCCAAGAGCCTGGCCAAGTCGGTCGAGCGCGGCCGGATGCAGCAGGAGGACGCCGACGCAGTGCTCGGACGGCTGACCGGCTCGACGTCCCGGGAGGACCTGGCCGAGGTGGACATCGTCGTCGAGGCGATCGCCGAGGAGCTGGAGGTCAAGCAGGACCTGTTCCGCGACCTGGACAAGATCTGCAAACCCGGTGCCATCCTCGCCACGACGACCTCGTCGCTGCCGGTCATCGAGTGCGCGAACGTCACCAGCCGGATCCAGGACGTCATCGGGATGCACTTCTTCAACCCGGCGCCGGTCATGCGCCTGGTCGAGATCGTGCATACCGTGGCGACGGCCGACGATGTCATCAACACGACCGTCAACCTCACTCGCAAGATCGCCAAGCACCCGGTGCAGTGCGCGGACCGGTCCGGCTTCATCGTCAACGCGCTGCTCTTCCCGTACCTCAACGACGCCGTGAAGATGCTCGACTCGCACTACGCGACGGCCGACGAGATCGACATCGCGATGAAGACCGGCTGCCGGCTGCCGATGGGGCCGTTCGAGCTGCTCGACGTGGTCGGGCTCGACGTGTCGCTTGCCATCCAGAGGGAGCTCTACCTGGAGTTCCGCCACGCCGGCTTCGCTCCGTCGCCGCTGCTGGAGCACATGGTGACGGCCGGCTACCTCGGCCGCAAGACCAAGCGGGGTTTCCGGGTCTACTGAGGGTTGCGCTGGCACCCGCCGCGGGGCGGGACAATGGGTCATGCCCAGGCCCAACCGGCGCCGCGACGACGCCGTGCCGCTCGATCTGTCGCGCCTGGCCTCCGCCGTCACACGCGAGGAGCGGTATGCCGGCACGTCGTGGGTCGTGCGACAGGTCAACGGTGCTGCGGCTGGCCGGGCATATCGGTGCCCAGGGTGTCAACAAGAGCTGCCTCCCGGCATACCCCATGTCGTGGTGTGGCCCGCGGACGGCGTCGGCGGGGTGAGGGACCGGCGGCACTGGCATTCGGCCTGCTGGGCGCACCGGGACCGGCGCCGGCCCCGCGGGTCTTACCGATGACCGAAAGCTGACGGGGCTAGCCGGCGATGCCGAGGAACACCAGCAATGCACGCTCGACTTCGACCATCTGCGATGCGCTCACGCGGCCGGTGGCCTCTCCCAGGCTCGTTCGACGCACGGTGGTCACCTTGTCGACCATGGCGTAGCTGTCCTGGCTGATGCCCGAGCGGGCGTCGGCCGCAATGGGCACGTGAGCCAAGCTTGCGCCAATCACCTGGGTGGTGAGGGGGATCACGAGGCATCCAGTCGGTTGCGGTTCGACGTGCTCCTGCGACCTCCGGGTTGACCGGACTCTCCTTCTGCGATGAGCAGCCCTGGGCAAGAGCCATCGAGGCGGCTGCTGGACCCATCTATCGCGTCCAGATCCGTGCCGAATGGGCAGGTAGAGTCACATTGCCGGCGTCTGCGATGCCATCTTCTCCGGCTCGTGCCCGCCACGTGCCGCTCGGTAAGGCAACTGCCAGCGCGGTCGCGGTCGGGTTGACTGCGACGAAGCCGCTTTGGAAGCTTCGCGAATAGACGCCGCTGGCCTGCCGGGCATACGGTTCCAGGGGCTGGCCCACCGGTGTGCTATCCCACGGGTCGGCGGCAGTCATGCCGTCAAAAGTCCTGTTCGCTGTGAACAGGTACCAGGTCGACCGACCTTCGGTGGCCAACAGGAACGACGCCAATGACAAGCGGCGCCACCGATCGGTCAGCTCGGCAGATGCTGGGTCCCACAGCTTGGTCTCAACCATCATCACGCGGTTTTCGGCCTCGGCCTCAGCGACCATGCTGACGTCTTGTTGCCAGATGTTGAGTGCTGGCCACTGGTCGGCAGCCAAGTTTCGGTCCCGCAGCCAAATCTCGGAATGGACCGCGTCGGTCACATTCGTCAGGGT